>CABMIB010000107.1 GCA_902386135.1 uncultured archaeon | reverse complement strand
TACGCCCTACTATGCAGCCTCCTCTTCTTCCTCTGCGAGCGACTCCCCTCCCACCTATCCACCTACCACCAATCCAGCACCCACCCTTCCAGCACCCACCCCTCCAGCACCAACCACTCCAGCACCAACCACTCCATCTCCGCCTCCTCCGACAACTTTTCCATCGCCTCCACCTCCAAAAAGTGGAATGGAATTACCTCAACTAATGGGAGTTATTTTAATACTCGCAGGATTATTGTTCACTGCTTTAACTACGATAAAAAAGGATATAACCCTGGAAGTGGGAATGACTCAAAGGTCCTTGAAATACATTGGTGGGGCAGGAATATTACTCATTATAATAGGCGCCTATGTATTACTAAAATCTTTTGGACTTCTGTGATTTGTTTCTACAAAGTAATAGCAACATACTTGCGCCTGAATCGAAATGCAGACGCACAGCAAATCGATTGAAATGCTAAAGCCATGAGCATCGACGTGGGATGCCTCGGTTTTTTCAAACCGAGGTCGTTGACTTTAAGACGATTGGCATTTCATGCTCTCAAAAGTCATTGGAAAGCGGACTCTTCTTTAACCTGAAAGTTCGTTGCCCCATAGCACTCCGATTAATAACTTGAAGATTTGCTGTTTTTCATAAATCGGAGGGAAACTTTATCTCCCTTCTTTGGAAAAGATTATTAAGAGAAAAGATAATTCGGACAACAAGGCTGGTGATTGGAAATTATTCAAATAAAACTTATTTATTTCGTTATATTTGCTGTTGCAGTTTCATCGTTAATAATATCAGGCTGTGTGAGCTCGCCTCCACCTGAAACCATACCTGTGCCCACCGCACCAATACAAACTCTAGCCCCAACCGTTACGTTAACTCCAGTTGAAGCAGACTCGGATGAGATGAATTCGACGGATTTTAGCAAAAAATACTATAATGAAGTTATAGGTAATATCCATGCTTTCGGTTTATTTAATTCCTCTTCCACAGATTCAATCTATATCAAATCGGATTCTGAAAGAATTACATTGTATGTCCCAGTAATGCTCGATGAGAAAGGAGAAACGCCGAAAATGTATGAAAATCCCATTATTACAGGTAATCTGACAACCTCAATAATAAATACTGAGCATGGGAAGGCGCTCAAGATAAACGGATCAGGAGGAGAAATCAAAATAATACAAGATATTGGCAATCTTGGAAGCATAGAAAATGATTATCGATTTGTTGAAGAACTCACAATTAGCATGAGTAATAGTACACCTCCGGGAAAGAATTGGGTTTTTGATGCTGACGCCTGGGTATATTCAGAAACGGAAGTCAGAGATTTCAGACTTTTTTTCAGCAGGTCTGGCGCCTATTCTGGAAAAATCCTATTTCTTCGAACAGGAAGTCCTTGGACAAGTAGAGAAAAAGATTCTCAAAGATTGATAAAAGGATGGCAGTTAGTGAAGCTGTTTGGGAATGGTCTTTGGGTAGATTGATATCAGACCCCTAAGGTAATTCCGATCAGGTTCCTCGCACCCATAGAAAGACCGAGAACTATCAGCGTCAGTATAAGCATATACTTCTCATCATTGTTCGTATCCTTTCCGGAATCTTTTTCGAGCACGAGTACGATCAACAGCACCAGTACCAGGGAAAGGGGTATCAATATTATCCCTGTCCCGAAAATTGAGGCCAGAAACGTGCTGAAAGGATGCTTGTTCGTATATCCTAGCAGGTCGGTGCCGATATAGGTCGTAAATGAATCAAGCAGGAACGAAAAGATCACAATGGAGTAAGCCCTGCTGCGAAGATATGCCATACCAATAGCAGAAGAAGTTTTTTTAATGATGCCGGTTAATGCTATCGCAGGTAAAAGACTATAAATCAGGATATCAGGATTCCAGTTACGGGAATTAAAAACAAGAATCATAATCCCTGCTATTGACATCATTATCCCTGCGCCTGCGTATGCATTAATATAATTCTCTATTTTCCCGGTTCTCTCAAGATACCTTGTCAAAAGAAGGATGCCAAAACATATCGCAAAGATCACAAAGTAAATAAGCGGCGTGATAAAAAGATATTTGACCGGTGGAGAAAGGAGGTTCGCATCCTCAATAACCCTGAATACCGAACCCATGAGAACATACGGTACCGTAGCGAGCACGAACTCTTCATCAATCCTGATGCTCAACCTGTTTAACAATCTTAAGACGCCGTATACGCCCGCGAATAAAACAATGACGTATGTGAGCATGTCGATATGGTTATAGCTTGTATCATTGACGATGCCTTCAATATAGTTCCTGTTTATGAAATCAATTAACCCGTTCATTATCCCCCGCAGAATCCGTAAACGAATTCAATGTCATCCCCATCATGCAGTTCCTGTTCCAGTAGTTTCCCGGGCGCCGCTCCGTTTATGAAGACCACGCATCCGTTCAACCCTCCGCCGACAAGCGTGGTCTTATATGTGGTGTCAATACTCTTATCGTTCCCCGCATTAACTATTTTTGTGTCAATGATCCGCAGCAGCTCTCCAAGCCTTGCGCCTTCCGGAAGCTCAACAACATCCATCTCGCCTGCCAGTTCCTGCTGGGTAAAGTCATAGTGCACTGTTATTTTCATCAATAATCGACCTGTCTTTTAAAATTGCTCCTGCGATATAGGCGCTGCCTGCCAGGTTGGCTAATAATCCAATGATTATGATAGTATCTTTATACCCGGTAAGGAATGACGACGCTGCAAGAACAAGGCCCACTGCTGGAAGCAGGTCGCTCACATGGTGCAGGCAGCATGCTATCATCGCAATGGACGAAGTAGCTGAGCCTGCAATGCCCATTTTCTCGGAGCCGGACACGTTTCCTGCCGTCAGGTTCCTATGGTACCTGAAAAGCCCCATCTGGACTCCGACCGCCAGGGGGATAAGGTAAACGAAGATGCCATTATCAAGAAAAACAGAATAACCGCTTTTCAAAGAACCTTCCGCTATTGAAGCGATAGAGATATTGAAAAGAACTACAAGTATCCCTGTCGTTGCTCCGAAAACAAAAGGATTTTTTAAAAAGCTTTTAAGAGCCTGTTTTCCTGGCATGTTATATTACCACTTGAACACCCTTTCTTTTACTCCCGCAATGTCCTGGATAACAAGTTCAAATCTCTTACTATCGATCTTCGGGAACCGAAGCACTCCGCTTGCGTGATGTCCTCCGCTGCCTTCGTAGGAAACAGGCAGGTATATTTTCCCGCCGGGATCCCTGAGATAGGAGATATTCCCGAACGCATCGTTATAGTCCTTGTGGGCTGTGACCTTGATCTCAAAAGCTGTGGCATCCGTGATATCGGGAAGGTAGGTTGCTGTTATTTTTATACCGGCATCCGAATTCTCACGAGGTTCAAGTAAATCTGCAGGAGGCTTATCGCCTGATATGCATCCGCCTGCGGCCGCAGCAATAATCGCAAAAAGTACAATTATAATCGATAGTCTCATATTCTCTCGTTTGTCTGATTGAAAAAAATCAGTATAAACTACCGGAAACTACCAGATCTTCCACCAGGGCTTTTTCTCTCCGCCCATGCCAACAGGTCCGCCTTTAAGGTATTTCTCAGGCTCAGATTCAAAAACTTTCTTACATCCGGGCGCGCAGAAGTAGTATGTTTTTCCTTTGTACTCTGTCTTATACTGTGCTGTACTTTCATCAACCTGCATTCCACAAACCGGGTCTATTTGCATATTCATATCCTCCGTTTAAGATGAATTTAAGGATATATGTACTTTACGTCTGATGTAAAGTACTTGCTCTTCCAGACTATGCTTTCATTACAGTTCTGCCTGGTGGGCATAGGTTGATTAATTCACCAGAACAGACTGGTATAATGGCAGGAATAAGCTTGGCAACATACTTAAATGGAATAACAAAAAACCTTACCTGGCTCAAACACCTGTACCCAGGCTACTTTGCCTTTGTAATGGCAACAGGCATTATCTCAATCGCCTCATATATGCTGGGGATGACCTGGCTAGCCATGCAGCTTTTCCTTATCAACAAAGTCGCTTTTTTAGTCTTATGGGTTCTTATACTGGTTCGCCTTTTCTTTTATTCCGGCGACATGATATCAGACCTGACCGACCACTCCAGGGGACCCGGATTTTTTACAATGGTAGCCGGGACGTGTATATTCGGGAACCAGTTCGTAATTCTTGCCGGTGATTTCACCACCGCGACTCTTCTTTTACTCGCGGGAACCCTTTTGTGGTTAATCCTGATATATGCATTTTTCACTGCTGTCATAGTGCGCGAATCAAAGCCCGGTCTGGAAGAAGGGGTTCACGGAGGATGGTTCATCGCTGTTGTAGCCACACAATCCATCTCTGTCCTTGGCGCGCAGGTTTTCTCCAAATTTACGGCCCATCAGGACACCATTTTGTTCTTCGCACTTGCTCTGTACCTGCTTGGCGCCATGCTGTACATGCTTATTGTCTCTTTAGTCTTTTACCGCCTCGCATTCTTCAGGCTTACTCCCGTTGAGTTTATACCGCTTTACTGGGTAAATATGGGTGCTGCTGCGATCACGACGCTCGCAGGAGCCAGGCTCATTATCGCATCCGCCCAATGGCCATTCCTTAATGATATCCTTCCATTCCTCAAGGGATTCACCCTGTTTTTCTGGGCTACGGCCACGTGGTGGATTCCCCTGCTCCTTATCCTGACCGCCTGGCGCCACCTGTATAGGCGCCTGCCCCTTGTCTATGACCCGCAGTACTGGAGCCTCGTTTTCCCTCTTGGCATGTACACCGCAAGCACTCTTGTATTTGCCCGGGCCACAGGACTGGTCTTTTTATACCCGGTCTCACATTATTTCGTGTATATAGCCCTGTTTGCCTGGGCGGTTACCCTTATCGGGTTAATCCACAGGATCGTCAGAAACCTGCGGATTTCGCTTTAAATCTGTAAAACAGGGTTTTAACTAAGCAAAAACTACATAAACAGGAAGGTTCAAGAAGAATATTGGATAGAATAGGAATAGAATAAGAATGACGTCGATAAACGAGCTAATGCTGGTAGTCTTTATAATCAACCTGCCTTTCGGTTATATGAGAAGTAAAGCCACGAAGTTCTCAAGGCAGTGGATGATGGCTATACACATCCCTGTGCCTTTCGTGTTTTTGTTGCGGATATTCTCCGGTCTTAACTGGACTGTTATACCGCTGCTTGTACTCTGCGATGTTGCAGGGCAGATAGCGGGCGGAAGGCTCGGAAAACGGGATGTGCAGTAAGGATTTCCGGTGTAAGCAGAGGAGCTTTAAAAAGAGTTATTAGTATCCATGCTGTGAATGCAGCTAACAATGAAAAAGGGACACTTTATCCTTGCGATCATACTCTTTTTGATATCGGTCATATCAGCTTTCTATTTTTTTGATTATATAGATTTCCCGGAGCTTGTATCACTTCCATACTATGCCGCATCCTCTTTACTGCGGATGAGTGCCGCTTATCTTTTTGCACTCTGTTTCGCACTGTCGTACGGCTATGTCGCCGCGACAAATACCAGAGCAAGAAAGGTCATGCTTCCTGTCCTTGATATCCTCCAGTCCGTGCCAATACTGGGATTTTTCCCTGCTGCTGTCCTGTTTTTCATCGGGATCATCCCCGGCAGGCCGGGAGTGGAAGTTGCGGCAGTTTTCCTGATTTTCACAAGCATGGCATGGAACATGGCTTTCGGGGTTTACGAATCCCTTACCACCATCCCGAAGGAACTCATAGAAGCTGCGGATAGTTTTGTGGTTCGAGGATGGCAGCGCCTTGAGAGCCTCACGCTTCCTGCATGCGTCCCGAAACTGGTTTACAACAGCATTGTTTCATGGTCTGCAGGATGGTTTTTTTTAGTCGCGTCCGAAATCATATCGGCAGGGTCGGGGACGTATAAACTGCCCGGGCTTGGGAGCTTTCTGATAGACACGACATATTCAGGGAAAATAGCCCTCATGCTTATAGGATTATCCGTTTTAATAATTATCATACTTTTACTTGAGCTGTTTATCTGGAGACCGATGCAGTCGTGGGCTGACAAATATAATTATGAGTATGCAGGCGAGAAAAGGCCGGGAGAGTTCATCCTTAAGACAAAGGCCATTAAACAGGTATTCAGGTTTATCTTCGATGTTTTTTCAAATATAACCGTATCATTGTACATCCTGTTCCACGGACATAAAATCATTAAAAGTGCACTGAAATTTTCAGGTCTCCTTATTTTGTTCCTGGGTCTTGCCTATATCATGTATGACTTTGTTATCTCCATAGTTAAATTGCTGCTGAACCTGCCTACCGATGCATATTCTATTCCGCTGGCAATAGTGTACTCGTTCTTGCGGTTAAGCGCTGCATATATAATCTGTACCTTATGGACTGTTCCTGCCGCCGTTTATATAGTGAAGAACAAAAAAGCCTCATCCTACCTGATGCCTTTGATGGAAGTTGCGGCTTCCATACCAGCGATCGCGCTCTTCCCGGCGATGGTCGTTATTTTCATAAAATACGGGAGCCTGGATATTGCGGCTGTTATTCTCATATTGCTTGGAATGCAGTGGTACCTGCTTTTTAACCTGATCGCAGGTGTAAGGTCAATCCCGAAAGATATAGATAATGCCGCCACATCCTTTGGGGTCAAAGGGAAGCTCTACTGGAAAAAGGTTCTTTTGCCTGCGATGTTCCCTTCATTTATAACAGGAAGCATAACCGCATGGGGCGGAGGCTGGAACACGTTAATCGTCGCTGAATATATTACCTATAAGGGACAAGAATATCATCTATTCGGGATAGGATATCTACTAGACAAAGCCACGTTCGAATCCCCGAATTCAAGCATGGTCTTATTATCTGTACTCAGTATGTCTTTAACCATCGTATTCCTGAATAAACTTATATGGCAGCCCGCGTACAGGAAGGCACTGGTTAAATATAAATTCGATTAATTTCCTGATAGAAAAATTTTAAGGGATGGAAAACATAAAAAGGGCATGCTTGATATAAGTTGGGTACGATGAAGGAATTAGAATGCGCAAGTTAAAATATATTATCACACTGAGGCGGTACATTTTGGCAGATTCCAGAATTAAAATCTTAATTGGCTTTTTGCTGATTATGCTTGGTCTTGCGATATCGGATTAAGAGGAATCGTGAGTTATAAGGAATCCCAGCCGGTATGAAATTTTCATCACACTTATATTATGAGTATCGCAGGGTGAAAAAGGCGATACTGTTATATTTGCTGCTCGCCGGACCTGGTATTATTGTGATGGTGGCAGATAATGATGCCGGGGGCATCACTACCTATGCCGCTACCGGTGCCAAATATGGCTATGGTCTTATCTGGTTTTTAGTACTGCTCGGACCTATAGCGTATTTTATACAGGAAATGACAGTACGGCTGGGTGCCGTGACTAAACGTGGACATGCCGAGGCGATTTTTGATGCTTTCGGTCCGTTCTGGGGCTGGTTTTCCTTCATTGACCTGACAATAGTAAACTGGCTGACTTTAGTTACGGAATTCATCGGAATGACCGCTGCTCTCGGTATATTTGGCGTTCCACCCTACATTACTGTGATTGGCGTTTCGGTTATTATGGGAATAATGGTCCTGCAGGGGCGCTACTGGACATGGGAAAAAATAACTTTGATATTCTGCGGGTTAAATTTAGTTTATATCCCGACCGCTTTTTTAGTCCATCCATCGGTCTCGCAGGTTATTGGACAGGGGATTATTCCTCATTTCCCCGGCGGGTTCACTAACGAACTGTTCTTTTTCTTAATGGCTAATATCGGCACGACCATCGCTCCCTGGATGTTATTTTTCCAGCAGAGTTCAGTGGTAGATAAGGGTATGCGTGAAAAGGATATACCCTGGGGAAAATTTGATACCCTTGTCGGCTCTTTATTCACCGTATTTGTGGCTATTTTTGTAATTATTGTTACAGGCACGGTTTTGAAAGGAATGAATATAGAAAGCGCTGCCCAGGCAGCACAGGTACTTATGGGCAAGGATAAATATATCGGTACTTTTTTAGCTATCGGTCTTTTTGATGCCGGATTTTTGGGGGCCGTCTGCATATCTTTAGCTGGCTCATGGGCTTTCGGGGAGGTATTCGGCTGGGCGCATTCACTGAATCACAAAGTCAAGGAAGCTGCATGGTTCTATGCCTGTTATTTCCTGGCTTTGGTCACTGCCGGTGCAGTTGTCTTGATCCCCGGCGCGCCGCTTGTCTTAATTACTCTTTTCGTACAGGTAATCGCTGTAACCCTGCTACCCGCCGCACTGGTATTTTTGATATTGCTTCTCAACAACGAGGAGATAATGGGAAAATACAAAAATACCCTGTTACAAAATATCATCGACTCTACTATTGTAATAGCGATTATCATTTTATCTACATTGTACGGTATCAGCGCGCTTTTCTCCGGACTTTTCGGAGGGTAAAATCATGATACACTTTATCAAAAATTGGTTTGACAAAATAAAAGAGATTAACCGTAAATATTCTACGCCTCGCATAAAAATGACACGAGCGGTCAAAATCGCGCTTTTTATGCTGAGACTTTATCTTATAATCCTGGTGTTGATATTGGTTTACAAATTTCTAATAACATCAAAAATGGTGGGATGAATCATGAACGAGAACATATCCCAAAATACAAACCAATTCAAGCCTTTCTATTTCTTAAGTGAAATCATCGGGGCAAAGATTATTCTTCGCGGTAAAAAAATCGGAAAGCTTTCAGATATTCTTATCAAGGAAAATGGCAAAGTACCCGTAGTAACGCATTTCTACGTCACGCGTTCTTTTGGTAATCCATCCCTGCTTATTCCCTGGGAAAATATCAGGTCGATGACAGTCAAGGAAGTCGCCATCGATATTGAAGACCTAGAGAAGTACGAAGGATCTCCCGGTGAAGAGGCAGTGCTGCTGAAAGACTATATTCTGGATAAAAAAGTTCTTGATATAGAAGACAGGGAAGTGGAAGTGGTCTATGATGTGAAACTGGTCATAAAAAATAATAAATTATATGTCAGTGATGTGGATTTAAGCAGATACGGACTTCTTAGAAGGATGGGTTTGACAGGCTTTGCTAACCTTATCTATAAACTGGCTGATAAGATCAAAGATGAAACGATCTCCTGGGCATATATCCAGCCGTTGCCCACAAAGATCAGCAGTTTTAAAGGAAACGTGAAGTTAAAAATCCTGAAAGAGAAGCTGTCTGAAATCCACCCTGTGGACCTGGCTGATATCCTGGAGGAATTAGACCCAGAGCAGCGGGTCACGATATTTGATAAACTTGATACCGAGCACGCTTCCGATGTCTTAGAAGAGATCGACCCCAGCGTGCAAAGAGATCTAGTTTCTTCGTTAAAGAAAGAAAAAGCCGCCCTGCTGATCGATGAGATGACCCCGGGTCAGGCGGCGGATGTCCTGGCAGCCCTGCCATCAGCGGAAGCGAACATTATTTTAAAATTGCTGAATGAAGAAAAGGCAGGAAAAATCCAGTCTATCCTGGAAAAACAGGAGGAAAAAATTCTTAATTTCGCCACGCTGAATTTCTTAAAATTTGAACCCGACATAACAGTGGAGCAGGCTCGAGGAGAGTATCAGCGGATTGCCAAAGGCAAAGATGTAGTAATGTATCTTTATGTAGTTGACAGCCGGGACGAGCTGCTGGGCGTAATTGATATAAAAGAGCTTTTACTGGCAAATGACACGGCAATGCTGAAAGATATTATGACTAAAAACATAATAAGCTTAAAGCCGGAAAGTACCTTAAAGGAAGCATCAACCATGTTTGCAAGATACAGCTTCCGTGCAATTCCAGTAACTAATGAGAACAATAAAATAGATGGAGTAGTTCTTTATCGGGACGTAATGAATCTAACACATCACTTCCTGGAATAGTATGGTTTAAGTTCGGTTAATGAGGCGTTAATGCTCGTAGAGATAAGAAATGTATCGAAAACCTATGAAACAGATGGTACCAGGATACCAGTTCTTGAAAATATTAATTTCACTGTAGAAGACAACGATTTTATCTGCATCGTGGGCCCATCGGGATGTGGAAAAAGCACTCTCCTGCGGATAATCATCGGACTTGAGAAACCTGCTTCAGGGGAAGTCCTTTTTAAAGGCAAAGTAATAGCGCCCGATAACCCGAAAGTTGCCATGGTCTTCCAGAATTTCGCGCTTTTCCCGTGGCTTACGGTCAGGGAAAATATAGAACTTGTGCTTGAATCTAAGGTTCTGCATGAAAAAGAAAGAGAAGGAATGGCGTGTAAATATATCAAGGCTGTCGGACTTGACGGGTTTGAAAGGGTATATCCACGCGAACTTTCAGGCGGGATGAAGCAAAGGGTCGGGTTCGCACGCGCCCTTGCTGTGGAACCTGTGCTGTTATGCATGGACGAGCCGTTCTCATCCCTTGATGCACTGACAGCCCAGAACTTAAAAGATGAACTGCTGATGCTATGGGCTGATAAAAACATGCCGCCTGATGCGGTAATCATGGTAACCCATAACGTAGAAGAGGCCGTGTACATGGCTAACCGCATAATCGTCCTCTCACCACGCCCCGGAAAAATCGTGGCGGATCTGAGGGTTGAACTGGAAAGACCTCGCAACAGGAAAGACCCTGAGTTCTATCGATGGGTTGATAAAGTCTATTCACTAATAGTATAGTAAAACATGATTTTTCCAAAGACAACAATCAGCGAGATAATAGGGCTTCTTGAAGCAATCAATGACGCAGGAGGAGTGGAGGATGCCGCCCGCCTGGCTGCTGATTTCGATCTTGAGCTTGATGAGATCCTTCCCTCGATAGAGGGTGCGGAGCTGCTCGGGTTTGTCATCACTACCGACGGCAATATCGAACTGACAGAAGATGCGCGGAAACTGCTTAATGCGAGCATACAGGAGAGAAAGAAGATAATAAGGAATAAAGTTGCAGGCGTGGAGATAATAAAAGAGCTCAGGAATGAACTCATGCAATCGGATGAGCACAGGATGAGCAAAGAGGATGCTCTTAAATTCATCCAGAGAAGGATACCCTCCTCCGATACCGAGAGTTATTTCAGGATAATAATCAACTGGACAAGGCATGCCGGACTGATTGGATATAGCAGCGATTCCGAAGAGATATGCCTTATGTCGAAAAGGTGAAGCTCAAAGGTATTAGTGGCTATGATCCACTCTTGGGCAGGAACGGCACAAGCCAGTCAAGGAACGAGTTCATGCTCCTTGTCTGCAGGTAAAGAGAGTCCCCGTGCCTTTAAATTCGGCCACAAGCCCCTCGCCGCTGAATATAGAGGACTTAAGACCGCCAACCCTTTTCACGCTGTAATCCAGCCCTTCCGTGAAAGCCACCATGTGCCCCGTATCGATGGTAAAGCTCTCGCCTTTCATTTTGACTTCGTGTATGGCACCGAAGCTTGAGATGAAAGCATCGCCTGTCCCGCTCATCTTCAGGAGGAATAATTCCTCGCGCGAGAAAAACGACTTCGTTCCGCCCCACTTAGAGCCTGTCCGAAAAATATTGTAACTTTTTACAATAGGCAACATGCACTACATAACAAAGAATACTTGAATATTATAACCTGTTGTAATTCTTACAATATTCCATTATCGCTTTTCAGATATGCTCTTAGTTAGTGTTTTATAACAGTGATTCTTTACAGAGTAGTCACGGCTAATGATGGTGCAGAAGCAATTGCATTATATGCACAAAGCGTAGAAGAAATCAAAGTTATCCTTATGGATATGATGATGCCATTCATGGATGGTCCGGCTAGCATTCAAGTGTTGCGTAAGATTAAACCTCAGATCAAATTTATCGCAGTCAGTGGATTAACCGAGAGAAATAAGCTTGCAAAAGCTGCAATCACTCATGTACACGCTTTTTTGCCAAAGCCTTATACTGCTGAAATATTATTGGAAACTATACACGAGGTTTTAAGCGCAAAATAGAGGGACTGCGGTTAACAAACTGCTTTATGTTCAAAGTGGTATGATGATCATATTCAAAATGACCTGACCGATATGGTGATACCCGGGCGGAGGGTTCTTAACATTCTCTGTTCTACGAGATAGATTGATTCTGGTTCAAATGGATCGTTTCCTCTCCTCCACCTGCCGTACTATCTGCGGGTAATTCCCGAACACAGACGCCAGGTCGATAGTGCTTACAACATCGACGATGCCGATAGCTGCTACCGGGTTCCCTTCCCTGTCCTGGATGGGTGCGACCACGACCGGAATTCCTTTATACTCCCCTTTATCCGGAATGGTATGTATCACGCTGTTCTTTACAAGAGCCTCTTCAAGTACAGGACCTGTGTAATCCTTATCGACCACTTTTCCCTGCTCAAGCCTTACCCCTTTCTTGTTTTTGCTGCGCATCGTGACTGGAAGGGACAGCAGTTCATGCACCATTTTTGCAAAAGGCAGAATCTCCTCGCTGGTAGAATCCTCTGAAATTCGTAATCCGGACATTCTTAACACTCCCTTATAAAGTCGGGTTATACTTTCCTATATTTATTTAGCACTCTTCGGATAAGACTTTTTCCCTGATCTCCCCGCCGGGCAGGACTTCCTGGAATATCTGCCCCTCAAAAGAGTAAACATCTGCGCCGTTAAGCCATGCATCCGGCATAAGTCCTGCTTTCACGCATGTCTGGCATAGGAATTCGGTGCAGTCAAAACCGTGCTCCACAGCAACCTGCGGGAGCAGGAGTCCCTGGCACCTGTTCGCCGCAACTATCAATCCGTGCCTGCCGATCACTATCTTTTCCGGGATCTCCTTTGGTTTTGCCTTGATGCACTCAGGAACGGTAAGTACCGTTACCTCGATAACAAGGTCGTCTATCTCCTCAGGTTCCACAGGATAAAAACGCGGGTCTTCCCTGGCAGCATTGATGGCAGATAGTATTATCGCCTCGCCAAGGGGCATTACGGGATATGGTCTGCCTATGCAGCCGCGAAGCTCCCGGGTGTCCGCTTTCTTATTCAGCGTCACGAAAACGCCGCGATTTTCACGAAATACCACGGGAAGGTTATCAGGACTGATCTTTTTCCCGTTATTGAGGCACTCTTCTATGGCCTGGCGGGCAAGCCTTACTGCCAGTTCTCCCTCGGATTTTGTAAGCATGCTCATGGATTATCCTACCGGGATATATGCTTTTTCAACGTAAACAGGATGGTGTTAACTTAAGGTGATTATTGAACAACCTTTCTGAGGTTTGTCAGGAGATAAGCTATGTAAAACACCGCAAAGAGCGCAAAGAACGCAAAGTGTAACAGCTATAGTATAGTTCTTAAATTTCTGTAATTTATGAACATTAGCCGCAGATAAACGCAGATGAACGCAGATTTGTGGCTTCGTATCTGCGTTTATCTGCGGTTTTATTTCTCATGCCTATTACGGTTATTTTCGAACTTCACTATAAAATCTTTGCGAACTTTGCGTCCTTTGCGGTGAGTTCATGGTTTGTTGCAACTGATCATGGATGCTAAAGCCAAACTTTGAGGTTAATTGCTATAGGAACTCTTTTCTCTAAAAGCCAATAAAAAGGGGGGGACGGGGATTGAGAACGATAAGCGATTATCGCTCCAATCCGATCCAGTGAACGCTGCGGCGTTATTAATATGCTCTGCAAGCGGGGCGAAAGTATTCCTGGATTCCTACATCATCATGCCAGGTGGCATGCCTCCCATGCCGCCCATTCCACCCATGCCGCCGCAGGAACCTCCGCCACATGCTCCGCCATCCCCGGTGCCACCTGTTGCGGCAAGAACATCGTCTATTCTCAGTATCATAATTGCTGCTTCCGTTGCCGAGCTTATCGCCTGCGTCTTCACGCGGAGGGGTTCGATAACGCCGTTATCCCACATATTTTCCGCTTCGCCGGTGAATACGTTCAGCCCGCTGTCCTTCTGCCCTCTCTCGTGCTGGCTTCGAAGCTCGACAAGCATATCAATGGAATCAAGACCTGCGTTCTCCGCAAGAGTCTTCGGGATAATTTCAAGCGCCTGGGCAAATTTTGTCACGGCCAGTTGCTCTCTTCCTTTCAGCGTGGAAGCGTACTCGTTCAATCTTAAAGCAAGCTCGACCTCTGGTGAGCCTGCGCCTGCGACGAGTTTCTCATCCTCGATCGCTACGCCGACTGCCCTTAAGGCGTCTTCAAGCGCCCTTTCGGTGCCGTCCACCACGTGCTCTGTCCCGCCGTGGATAAGGATCGATACCGCCTTCGGATTGCTGCATTCGGTGATGTAAAGCATCTTATCTTCGCCGTGTCCCCTTGTTTCGACAAGCCCTGCGCTCCCGATATATGAAGCATCAAAATCATCAACGCTCGTGATCAGTGTGGCTCCTACGGCCATTGCTACCTTCTCGATGTCTTTTTTCTCAACGCGTTCAACCGCAAGAATACCTGCTTTTGCCAGGAAATGCTGGGCAATATCCTCAATACCAAGCTGGCAGAGCACAACGTTCGCTCCCGAAGCTACTATCCGGTCCACGATATCCTGTACGATCTGCTCTTCCTGGTCAAGGTAGTTCGAAAGCTCGCCGGGCGTAGATATCTTGATCTCGGCCTCAAGCTCCATCTTGCTGAACTCGATAGGTCTGGTGATAAGAGCTATTTTCGCGTCTTTGACCTTGTCGGGCATGTGGTGATGCGCCTTGTTCTTATCAAGGACTATGCCTTTTATCAACTCGCTATCTTCAACGCTCCTGCCGACCTTTTTCTCTGTCTTTATATTATTGATATCCACGATCTTCTTTCCGTCTTCTTCTTCCACGATAGACCTGATGGCTCCCACTACGATATCGGCAAGTTTGTCTTTTGAACCCTCTGCGCCCTTCCCGGTCATCGCCGTTTTTGCGATGTTCAGGAGAGCGGCGTCATCATTCTCTGTAATGGTATGCGTGATATCAGCTAATATCTCAATTGACTTTTCTGCGGCCATCCTGTAGCCTGTGCAAATAACTGTAGGATGCACGTCCTGCTCCAGAAGCTCCTCGGCGCGCTCAAGCAATTCCCCGGTAAGCACTGCCGCTGTCGTGGTGCCGTCCCCTACTTCGTCGTCCTGGGTCTTTGCCACCTCGACAAGCATTTTTGCAGCAGGATGCTCGATGTCCATCTCTTTGAGGATGGTAACTCCGTCGTTCGTGATCGTTATATTCCCGCCGTTCACGAGCATCTTGTCCATGCCTTTTGGTCCAAGCGTAGTTCTCACCGCGGCTGCAACTGCTTTTGCCGCCATGATGTTGTTGCTGCGGGCTTCATTCCCCCGCCTTCTTTCCGTGCCTTCCCTTAAAATTATAATAGGCTGTCCGCCAAGTTGTGTTGACATGAATATTATCCTCCGGTTTATGATTATTTCGGTTACCGACGGGTTATATAAATTTCACTGCATTATATAACTGCCGGGTTCTGGATTTTCGCAAATCAATGTTTGAGGTTCTATATAAGAATAACGATTGAAGAGGTGATTGACCCCAGATAGGGCTGAATGTGTTTGATCTTAATAATCAGGGATGTAAACACTGGCGACAAAGAGATTGAAATCAAAATAATTCTAACCACTCTTTTGTCCGCTGGCAGGTTTTATTGTAGATGAAATCAAAAGAAGACTATGGAAGTTGCGGGGGGCAGGGAGATGGATGTTGAAGTGATCGAGTTAGATATGATTGAGATAAATAATTTAACGGTCAGTGTTGAAGACAAAAGAGTACTAAAAGATGTGAATCTGCACATCGCGCAGGGGGAGACCATTGTCCTGTTAGGCCCGAACGGTTCTGGAAAGACCTCGCTTTTGAAGACGATAATAGGGATTCCTGGGTACAAAGTAGAGTCCGGCAGGATTCTTTTCAGCGGTAAGGACATCACCGGGCTCACCATAGATGAGCGTGTAAGGCTTGGGATCGGCATAGCCTTTCAGCGACCTCCGGCTGTTAGAGGTGTGAGGTTAAAGGATATGCTGCGCATCTGTATGGAGAAAAGAGGAGATTTCAAGGAGGAAAAAATCAATGAGTTTGCCCGAAAACTAAACCTCCTCAATTGTCTGGACCGGGATATCAACCTGGGCTTTTCCGGCGGGGAGATCAAGCGTTCTGAACTCCTCCAGTTATTGGCTCAGGATCCCAGGTTTATAATGCTCGATGAACCTGATTCCGGCGTAGATCTGGTAAATATAAATTTAGTGGGCAGGGTGATAAATGAGCTGCTTGAAAAGGATAAAATGGCAAGCAAGCGTACCAAAGCAGGACTGATCATAACCCATGCAGGATACATCCTGGATTATGTGAATGCTGACAGGGGCTGTATCATGCTGAACGGTACTGTGATCTGCTCCGGGAATCCCAGAGACCTTTTAGAGGATATAAGAACCAAAGGTTATGAGGGGTGTGCAAGATGTCTGAAGTAAGTGTCAGGGAAATGGCAAAGAAGGCAGAGAAAAAACCCTCTGCTATTGGTCCGGATATTGATCTTAACGCTTACTCTGCGGAAGTTAAGGAGCATGGTAAGATCCAAAAGCTAAAGGAGCTATCCGGTGAGGTTAAAGAAAAAGCCATCAGTGCGGGTATTGATGCAGAGGAAGCGTGCAGATCAGGGTCATTTTTTCAAATGGACCACTCGGTTATATTATCCTCAGCCTATCAAAATGGCCTGGAAATAATGAGCAGCACAGAGGCGCTTAAAAAATACGACTGGCTCCAGGACTACTGGTGGAAGGCTGTAAACGTGGATGCGGACAAATACACAGCCCAAGCTGAGCTAAAACAAAACCATGGATATTTTTTAAGAGCGCTTCCCGGGACAAAGGTAGAATTCCCCCTGCAAGCCTGTCTCTACATGACCCGGGAAGGCTTAGCGCAGAACGTGCACAATATAATAATTGCTGAGGAGAACTCTGAACTTCATATCATAACCGGTTGTACAACAGCCCCCAGGGTAAGAACTGGTCTTCATATCGGCATTTCAGAGTTTTATGTGAAGAAGAACGCTCAGGTCACTTTTACAATGATCCATAACTGGGCAGAGGACGTAGAGGTAAGACCAAGGACAGGCGCAATTATAGAAGACAATGGCGTATTCCTGAGCAATTACGTTTGCATGAAGCCCGTAAAAACCCTGCAGATGTATCCAACCGCCTACTGTGTGGGCAAGAATGCTACCGTGAGATTCAATACCATTTTGTTCGCAGGAGAAGGCTCGAATATGGACGTAGGCGGAAGGGTCTTCTTGAGAGCAAAGGGCAGCAGGGCTGAACTTGTTGCAAGGGCTATAACCAGAGGAGGCGATATAGTAACGCGGGGCCATCTGATAGGTGAGGTCCCGGGAATTAAAGCGCATCTGGAGTGTAAGGGACTTATACTCTCAGAAAAGGGAAGGATTCATGCTATTCCCGAACTTGAGGGCAAGGTGAATGGTATTGAAATGTCCCATGAGGCGGCGGTCGGCAAGATCGCAGAGGAAGAGATCCAGTATCTGATGGCAAGAGGATTGAGCAGTGAGGAAGCAACATCTGCTATAATCAGGGGTTTTCTGGATGTTGAAATAAAAGGCATCCCGGAGCATTTAAAGAGAGAAATAAAAAAGGCGGTCAGTATGGGAGAAGAGCGCCTCCTTTGAGGAAGAACCAAGAGGCCAGAGTATCAAAAACGTACTCCTGTACCTTGAATAGCCTACGTATATATACAATAAAGGCCCTAATAAAATATGGGAATTGGAGGTATTAATTATGGGAAGATATGTTATAATATCAACATTGACAGATGAAGGTGCCAAGACTCTCAAGAAGAATCCTGGTAGAGTGAAAGAAGTCTATTCCGAGCTTAAAGAAATGGGTGTAAACGTGCTGGATCAATACGTCGTCCTGGGAAATTTTGACTTTTTGACCATCGTGGAAGATGGTGAAGCCAAGATTACCAGGGCAGTTGTTGAAATGTTATCCCGCGGCAGCGTCAGAACAGCGACATACAAGGCAATACCCGTGGATGAGTTCATAGAATCACTTAAATGAGCGGACATCCAGCCGATAATTTAGGATATCAGTACCTCTTCAATGGTGGCTACTTGATATAGCAAGTATATACTTATGCTGCCATAAGCTACTTGTATAATTAAAAATCATATCTATCGGGGCTAAGAAGAGCCTTAAGCAAAAATAAGGTGGAGGTTAGAAAGATGGTAAGTATCGAAGATATTCCCGCAGAAAAGAGGTGGGAGATTGCAGCTAGATCAGCAAGTGCCATGCCCATAATATATGACATGTACTTCAGGAAAGTTCTTGGCGAGAAGTATGATGAGATCGAGAAGCCTATTTGGGCTGAAGGTGGAAAGGAAGTAAAGAACATCGCAATGGCATTGGGTTTGCCTTCAGGTAACGCCATTGAGATTAACGAGGCTTTTGGAATTGTTGGAACGATACTCTTCGGACCGGAATTCAAGTTCGAGATGGTAGAAGAGACAAAAGATAGAGTAGTGGGGAAGGTTATTGCGTGCCCCATGCTGAACAGGGCAAGAGAGATGGGTTTAGATCCAGAGATAGTTAATCTCAAAGCGTGCATGACCCTGGATAAATCGGCTGTTGAGAACCTTAACCCCAGGTACGTTCACATGTTAAATGCGAACATGTGCAGTGGCAGCCGGTACTGCGAAATGATCATCGAGCGCAAAATAGAGCCAGAACTCTAGAAAGGTCTGATTTGAGAAAAAAGCGATCTTTAATAGCGGATGCAAATAATTTTATAATAAATTTCAGAAAAATCAGCCTTTTATATTTCCAATTGGCTTCAGCTCAACCACCTTCCTCGAAATCCCAGCCAGCTCCATGGTCTCAACGACCTCGGAAATGTTCTTGTACGCGAACCCCGCTTCCTCAGCCAGACCCGACATGGAGACAGCCTTGACTATGATCCCCGCCTCCTCCATCTTCTTTTTTAGCTCGGTGCCCCTAACTTCATGTTTTGCCTTTGTCCTTGACATAGTTCTTCCCGAGCCGTGCATGGTCGAGCCAAAAGTTTCTTTCATGGCTTTCTCTGTCCCGACAAGGAGATACGAGCCGGTCTCCATGGAGCCTCCTACTATTACGGGCTGACCTATGTTCCTGTAAATCTCCGGCACCTCCCTCCTCCCCGGACCGAAGCAGCGCGTAGACCCTTTCCTGTGTACTATAAGTTCTTTCTCCACCCCATCGACCTCATGCACCTCTAATTTTGCGACATTGTGCGCCACATCGTATATTATGTGCATTCCCATATCCTCCGGTTCTCTTCCGAATATCCTGCCGAATCCCTGCCGTATCCTGTGGACTATCACCTGACGGTTTGCAAATGCAACATTCGCGGCGCATTTCATGGCTTTGAAGTAATCCTGTCCTTCTGGCGAGTTAAAGGGGGCGCACGCAAGTTCCCTGTCCCTGACCGTGATCCCGTACTTTCTCATGGCGGCATCGAAAACGCGCAGGTAATCCGTTGCTACCTGGTGCCCGAAACCCCTTGAGCCGCAATGCACCATCACAAGCACCTGGTTCTCGAATATCCCGAGCGCTTTTGCTGCGGCTTTATCGAATATCTTATCGGGTGTAGCAATCTGTATCTCAAGATAGTGGTTCCCCGAGCCCAGGGTCCCGAGCTGGGCTATTCCCCTGCTTATGGCTTTCTCGCTAATCTTTGACGGGTCGGCTCCCGGTATGCAGCCGTTCTCTTCGATCCTTTCCCGGTCTTCTTCCCAGCCATAGCCTTTCTCGATGCACCAGTCAACGCCGCAGGTCATCACACGCTTGAATTCCTCAACAGAGAGCTTCACAAGTCCCTTGCTTCCCACGCCTGCAGGTACGGTCTCAAATAGCAGATTTACAAGCTCCCTTATCCTGGGTGCGACTTCGCTCACTGTCAGGTCTGTCCTGATAAGCCTCATGCCGCAGTTTATATCGAAGCCTATCCCGCCCGGGGAAATCACCCCGTCCTCCTTTGAAAAAGCCGCCACCCCGCCTATCGGGAAGCCGTATCCCCAGTGGCCATCCGGCATACAGTACGCATATTTCTGTATCCCGGGAAGACACGCCACATTCGTGACCTGCTCGAATACCCCGGCGTCCATCTCGCGCAGGAGCTTCTCAGTCGCGTATATCCTTGCAGGTACAAGCATCCCTTCTTTCTCTGTGGTCGGGATTTCCCATATGTAATCGGATATCTTTTTTATCTCCATGCTAACCCCCCTGTATGTGTATTATATATCCAGGACGACCCTGGCAGTCCAGTTCTCGCCTGTTTTCTTGACCTCGAACATATGATACGTAACAGCCTTCACGTCAGACCTCAGGCTGTGTTCTCTCTGATTTATCGGCTCACCTGACACTGTTGCCTTTAACTTGTAGGCATCATTTTTTCTGATGTTCACATCAAACCTGCTGAAAATGAGGCTTTCCGCATCCTTCAGGTAAACAAGTTCCGAGAGCCAGTCAAAAAGCAAATTATCCACATCCTCGTTTTCCAGTTCTATTTCCCTTGTTACCTCAGGCTTAACAGTCCCTGTATCCGCCATTACTTCAAAAGTAGCGATTGCAGCATCCCTGAAGAGTTCTTCCAGTGTCTTTCCCTCAACTTCAAATGCTGCGTCTGCTGTTGCAATGTCCTCAAGATATCTATATGGCATATATTCTCCGCTCTGATTCCTGCCTCTGGTTTATATGGCTGGAACCTTTTTAATAATATCTGCTCCTCACCCCGTATTAATATCAGTCTGCACTACTATAAATATTGATGTGCGCCCGGTTATCCTGTTACTCTTCCTGCCCGAAACCTATATGTTTCAATCAATCCATTTTTGTATAAGGGAGTGATTGTATGAAAGTTAGTGAGAAAATGACTAAAGACCCGGTCACGGTTAAGGCTTCCGCGACGGCAAAAGAAGTTGCTGAAAAGATGAGAAAGGAGAATATAGGGACTGTACTTGTCGAGGAGAACGGACGCCTGAAGGGCATAGTTACTGACAGGCAGATAGCTACAAAGGTAGTAGCAGCAGGAAAGGACCCCTCCAAAACCCGGGTGAGCGAATTCATGACAGAGAGTCCTGTTACAGCCAGCCCTGATATGGAGATGGAGGATGTTACAAAGATCATGGGTGAGATGGGATATAGAAGAATCCCTGTAGTGGAGGATGAAAAAACAGTGGGAATAATATCCGCAGCCGATATCGTGGAACATGCAAGGACTTGCAAAACATGTATGGGAAATATCTTCAATGAGATTGCAAAAGCGGAAAGATAAGTTCGTAGCCCCAATATTCATCAAATTGTTCCTGCTAATTAATAATTTGAGCGCAGCGCCGGATGCCTGCGCTTTATACTATATTTAGTCCGGCGAATGTCCCGGATATCCTGTTTTTACAGCCCTTCGAACAACCGCAGACTTGACAGAACCATGCAAAGTAGTTCTGCCAATTCTTCCCCAGGCTCTTTTTAAATAATGGATAGAATTAATAACCTGTCCTGACATTTAGGGCTAAAAATTAGAGACTTGAGGTAAGATGCGAAAAAGACCCGATATCAAGAAAGTCCTGCTGATAGGTTCAGGCCCGATCATGATAGGTCAGGCGGCAGAATTCGACTTTTCAGGCAGCCAGGCATGCCGCTCCCTCCGCGAGGAGGGTATAAAGGTCGTCCTTGTCAACAGCAACCCTGCAACCATAATGACCGATACCGATATGGCCGATTCCATCTATATCGAACCCCTTGAGCCTGAGATCGTTGCTAAGATCATCGAGCGGGAAAGACCTGACGGCATCATCGCCGGTCTTGGCGGGCAGACGGGGCTTAATATCACGACAGAGCTTGCAGAGATGGGCGTACTGGATAAATTCGGGGTAAAGCTTCTTGGCACTTCATTGCAGGCCATCAAAGACTCCGAAGACCGCGACCTGTTCAAGAAAAAAATGATTAGCATCGGCGAGAAAGTCCCGCGTTCAAAGGCAGTGAACTCACTTGGCGAAGCGCAAGCCCTGATCGAGGAACTCGGTCTCCCGCTCATTATCCGCCCCGCATATACACTCGGCGGCGCGGGCGGCGGTATCGCCTACACACGGGAACAGCTCCTTGAGATCACAGAGCGCGGGCTTGAGCGCTCCCGCATCCACCAGGTGCTGATAGAAGAGAGCATCATCGGCTGGAAAGAATTCGAGTACGAGGTCATGCGCGACAGGAACGATACCTGCATCGTTATATGCAACATGGAGAACATCGACCCGATGGGCATCCACACAGGCGAGTCCATTGTAGTGACGCCCTCGCAGACGCTGTCCGATGCAGACCATCAGAGGCTGCGCAGCTCTTCAATAAAAATAATAAGGGCACTGGGCATCGAGGGAGGATGCAATATCCAGTTCGCAGTGCGGGACGATGAAGTAAGGATAGTCGAGGTGAATCCCAGGGTCTCGCGCTCCTCTGCCCTTGCATCAAAAGCCACAGGTTATCCGATAGCGCGCGTAACTGCAAAGATTGCCATCGGCATGACGCTTGATGAGATAACGAATGATATAACCAAAAAGACGCCTGCCTCTTTTGAACCCACAATCGACTATACCGTAGTCAAAATCCCGCGCTGGCCTTTTGATAAATTCGTGACGGCAGATAAGCATCTTACGACCGCGATGAAGAGCACGGGCGAAGTGATGGCTATCGGGCGCACGATAGAAGAGGCATTGCAGAAAGCGGTCCGCTCCCTTGAAGTGGACATGTACTTCGGGTTCAGGGAATGGAGCAATGAAGAAATACTGGACATACTGCGCCATCCCACGCACGAGCGGTTGTTCGTCATATACCAGGCATTGCGTAACGGCATGGCAATCGATGAAATATCAAGGCTGACTAATATCGATCCTTTCTTCATCCGGAAGATACAGAATATCATAGAAATTGAGGATACGATAAAGAATGACCTGTCTCCTGATAATCTCCGGAAAGCAAAGCGCATGGGATTAAGCGATGAAAGGATAGCGTTTTTATGCAAAAAGACGTGTGAAGAAATAAACGACATGCGGCGAGAGCACGGGATCATCCCTACTTACAAGATGGTGGATACCTGCGCCGCCGAATTCGCTGCTGCCACCCCTTATTATTATTCCACATACGAAGACCACTGCGAAGCCGCTCCCAGCAAAAGAAAGAAAGTCCTTATCATCGGTTCAGGCCCCATCCGCATCGGGCAGGGCATCGAGTTTGATTACTGCACGGTGCATGCTGTAACGGCACTGCGAGAAGAGGGTATAGAGACCCATATAATCAACAACAACCCTGAGACCGTTTCAACTGATTACGATACCTCGGATAAACTGTTCTTCGAACCTTTGACGCTTGAAGATGTCATGAACGTCATAGACAAGGAGCGTCCGTACGGCGTGATGGTTCAGTTCGGCGGGCAGACGTCGGTTAACATGGCAATCCCGCTTAAAAAAGAACTTGACAGGCGGACCGATCTGAATACCGTTATCCTGGGAACTACGCCCGATGACATGGACATTGCCGAGGACAGGGGACGGTTCAATGCCATGATGAAAAAAATGGGGATTCTCCAGCCTGAGGCAGGATGCGCCACCAATTACAAGGAAGCGTTCAACGAGGCAAAAAGGATAGGATACCCTGTACTTGTCCGCCCCTCATATGTGCTCGGCGGGCGTGCGATGGAGATAGTGTACGATGACCGGGACCTTGAGCGATATTTGAAAGAGGCTGTCAGGGTATCGAACGAGCATCCTGTGCTTATCGATGATTTCCTTGATAATGCTACTGAAATCGATGTAGATGCCATATGCGACGGCAGGGAAGTGCTTATCGGCGCGATAATGGAACACATCGAAGAGGCCGGGATACATTCAGGCGATTCGGCCTGCGTTATCCCTCCGCAGTCGCTGAAGCCTGAGATACTTGCTATCGTTCGCGATTATGTGAAAAAGATCGCACTTGCGCTCCGCGTAGTCGGCGTGATCAACATCCAGATGGCGACAAAGAACGGCGTAGTGTACGTGCTTGAGGCAAATCCGAGGTCAAGCCGCACGATTCCCTTTGTGAGCAAGGCTGTCGGGCTTCCGCTGGCTAAGATCGCAGCCAGGGTCATGGTCGGGCATACGCTGAAGGAACTTGGCTATGCTGGCGACCCTGTCACAAAGCATGTATCTGTTAAGGAGGTACTGCTGCCTTTTGATAAACTCCCGGGAGCCGACCCCGTACTTGGACCTGAGATGAAAAGCACAGGCGAGGTCATGGGGATAGATTACGATTTCGGGAGAGCGTTCTTCAAGGCCGAATGGGGCGCTGACAATACGCTTCCGCTCTCAGGCACGGTATTCATGTCCATACGCGACGATGACAAAACCCTTATTGTCGGCGTGGCGAAAAAGATGCAGGCTGCCGGGTTGCATCTTATAGGTACGAACGGCACTGCCGCATATCTTTCAAAGAACGGGGTTAAAATAGATGTCATAAAAAAGGTAAGTGAAGGCGCACCCAATATCGTTGACCTCATCCACCAGAAAAAAGTTGACCTTATCATTAATACTCCCAGAAGCAAGCAGACAGTAAAAGACGGGTTCCAGATACGGCGCGCCGCCGTGGATTTCTGCATCCCGTATATTACTACTATACAGGCTGCGCTTGCTGCTGCCGATGCGATCGAGGCAATGAAAAAAGGCAGGATCACTATCAAATCCATGGGTGAATACCACGCAGACTGCTAACGATGAGCCGGAAAATATCAGCGGCCTGAGTTCAGGCGAAGCCCGGGAGAGGCTTTCAAAATTCGGGCAGAATCAAATCTTTAAACCGGCGAGGGTCAGTTTCTTTGGCATCGCAAAACACGAAGTTACAGAGCCAATGATCCTTCTTTTACTGGTCGTCGGCTTTTTCTACAGCATCTGGGGAAAACTTGAGGATGCTATTACCATCTTTATAGTGATCGTATTATTGGTTTTAGCCGAAGTTTATAACGAATTCCGGGCAAAAAAAGCAATTGCTTCTTTAGGAAAAATAGCTGCGCCAAAAACAAAAGTGTTAAGGGACGGGAAGGTCACAGAAATCGACTCGGAGAACGTCGTACCCGGGGATATTTTGATACTGACTACCGGGACCAGGGTTGCTGCTGATGCAAAAATAGAACGCTCAGCAGGCATGCAACCGGACGAGTCGGCCTTGACCGGTGAGTCTTTTCCTCAGGACAAAAATACCGGCGATGAAATTTATGCTGGCACGATAGTTCTCTCTGGCGAAGGACTGGCACGGGTTTTTGCCACAGGTAAGAATACCAGGATTGGTAAAATCGCCGCTGCTTCCAGGGATATCAAACCGCCTAAAACCCAGCTTCAGCTTGCTATGAAATCCCTGGCCGGTAAACTGGTTTTTGTAGCCCTGTTTTTCTCAATTATTATTCCGGTTATAGGGATTTTAAAAGGGCAGGATATAAAGACGATGATATTGACCGGCCTGTCCCTTTCTTTTGCTACTATTCCCGAAGAACTTCCGATCATTATTACGATGGTGCTGGGGCTGGGCGCATATACTCTTTCAAAAAACAATTTTTTAGTCAAAAGAATAAAAGCCGCCGAAACCTTAGGCAATGCCACGGTCATTGTTACCGACAAAACCGGGACTATCACTGAGAACCGGATGAAAATCGTTTCATTTTATCCTGAGAATAAAGAGAAAGAAATCCTTGGAAAAGCCCTTGGCTCCCTGACAGAATTCTCTTTATCCCCCCTGGAGCGGGAGATCAAAAATAAAGCAGGTGAGTGGAAAATAGATAAGGTGCTGCCCCGACTGATTCGCGTAAGGGATTTTGGGAACGGCAGGAAAACAAAAGCTGTTATAAGGAAAAATGAGTCGGATTACGAGCTGTTTTTAAGCGGCGCGCCTGAGGAAATTTTTAGAAGCTGCTCCCATATCAGCGAAGATATAAAGGCCGCACTGGCCGGACAAACAGAAAAAGGCAGAAGGGTAATCGCAATCGCTTATAAAAAATTAACGCCTGCGGAGAAGGATCTTGATTTTGATAAGCTTGAGCGGGGAATGGAGTTCGCAGGTCTTATAAGCTTTGAAGACTCGCCCAGGAAGGGAGTTAAGGAGACGATTGCTGCTGCAATGAGAGCAGGCATCAGGACCATCATGGTTACCGGGGACCATCCTTTGACAGCCCGTTTCATTGCCAGGGAGGTCGGTATCTCAACTCCTGATAAAGTGCTAACAGGCGAAGAACTGGATAATTTAACTGATGAAGAATTGCAGAAAACCGTGAAAGAGTCCTCCGTTTTTGCCAGGGCAACCCCGGAGCACAAATACCGGATTGTCAAAGCATTACAGAAGAACGGGGAAATAGTAGCTGTGACCGGGGACGGGATCAATGATGCGCTGGCACTGAAAGGTGCAGATATCGGCATAGCGATGGGGCTCAGGGGAACAGATGTTGCCAAGGAAGCAGCAGAAGTTATCGTGACTGATGATAACTATGTAACCATTGCCCGGGGTATTTTCGAAGGCAGAAAGTTTTTTGATAACCTGCAAAAAGGAATTAATTACTATCTCTCGGTGAAAACCGCTTTAGTATTGATCTTCCTCCTGCCCGTCCTTTTAGATATGCCCATGCCTTTTGCACCCATCCAGATAATCCTCCTGGAATTATTCATGGATCTAGCCGCCTCTGCAGGTTTTGTCGCTGAGGCAAAAGAAAAAAATATTTACTCCAGGCCGCCCCGCAACCCGAAAGAGAACATAATCAATAACCGGGTAATTAAAGACCTTTTAACCAGGGGAGCGTTCCTGTTCGCCGGGGTTATTTTAGTGTACTTTTATGCCCGCAGCCAGGGTCTAAGTGTCAGGGAGACGCAGACCTACGCCTTTTCAGCCTGGATCTTCGGTCATATCGCCCTTGCTTATATTTCCCGATCTGATAAAGAGTCCATTTTCTCTCTGGGAATATTTGCTAACAGGGTCATTAACCTCTGGGCAGTAGCAGCTATCACCTTTCTTATCTTGGGGATTTATGTCCCGTTTTTGAATGATAGGTTTAACCTTGCTCCGGTCAGCTTAGTCCATTTAATACTTGTTGCACTTGTGATGGTATTTATTATTGGTTTACTGGAGATAAAAAAAATATTCAGTTCAGGAAAAGTATAATCTATGCCAGACCTCGTAATCAAGAACGCCAGGATCTTTATCGGTGATGTAATACAGCCTGCTGAGATAGCCGTAGATAACGGGAGAATCTCAAAAATCGGTAAAATAGTAGGAACTGAGGAGTTCAACCGGGTAATCGACGCAAAAGGCGCGCTCGTCCTTCCGGGAGCGATCGATGTGCATGTACACTTCCGCGATCCCGGCATGACGAAGAAGGAGAACTGGTACACCGGCTCCTGCGCCGCAGCGGCTGGCGGCGTGACCACGGTCATTGACCATCCTAATACTATTCCACCGACGATAGACACCGACTCATTCAAAAGAAAGAAAAAAGAGGCAAAAAAAGCAATAATCGATTACGGCATAAATGCCGGGGTAACGCAGAACCTGAAATCCCTGAAAAATCTCTGGGAACTCGGCGCCACTGCGTTCGGGGAAATTTTCATGGCTGAATCCACCGGCTCCCTGAATGTTAATGACAGGACGCTGGGTGAGGCGCTCGGGGTAATAGGAGGCCTTGGCGCGGCTGCGTGCATACATGCAGAGGATGAGGAAACCATAAAGCAGTCGGTTCGGGTTTTAAAAGGAAAACTTGATCCGGAAAATTATTCAAAAGCGCGCCCTACCTTATCGGAAAGGATCGCGGTGGAAAAGGCAATAAAGCTTGGCGGGGATACAAAACTCCATTTCTGCCATATCAGCGCGGGTGAGAGCCTTGAGATCATAAGAAAAGCAAAAGCTGAAAACAGGAACGTAACATGCGAAGTAGCGCCGCACCATCTCTTCCTCTTCACAAAAGACTGGAAGCGCCTGGGGACGCTCGGGAAAATGAACCCTCCTTTGCGCGATTACCAGTCGCAGCAGAGCCTGTGGGCGGGGTTGAGCGACGGGACTATCGATATTGTGGCCTCAGACCATGCGCCGCATCTTGAGCCTGAGAAAGATACCGACATATGGAGCGCGCCTGCTGGAGTGCCGGGCGTTGAAACATTAATGCCCCTTATGCTCATGGCTGTCAGGCGCAACCTCATTACCCTGAAACGGCTGCTTGAGGTCACGGGCAAGAACCCTGCGAGCAGGTTCGGCCTGAGGAAAGGAGTGCTTGCACCGGGGTATGATGCTGATATGATAATCGCGGGCGATGTGCAGGAAATCCGCAAAGAAAAGATGCACAGCAAAGCGGGATGGACGCCATACAATGGCATGGAAGGCATATTCCCGAAAATAACGATATCAAGAGGGGATGTGGTCTTTGAAGATGGCGAGATTATCGCAAAAAGAGGGCGCGGCAGGTTCATTCCAGGGAAGGGGTTAATTACTGAGAGCGACGAAGAATAAAGAAGAGTTAATATACCCTGAATAGTAATATATAATTAATTGAACCCATACGACGTTATAACGGAGGGCTTTAAAGGAACAAACAGATAGCTTTAGTTACGGACGACTTCCCGGTATACCATTCTATTATCGAAGAAGCCCGTTCCCGCAAGTTGAATTTACTGGTCCTTACTCCCTCCCAGTCGGTGCCTGCCCAGGTGGGTGTGGTCATTACAACTGAAAATGAATCCACAAACATTAATTTCAATCGCGAGAGGGTGATCATCGCGGATAAACCTCAATCAACGATCGATAAAGCCTGCTCTTTGCTCCATAAAGAGAGTTTTGACAGGATAATAATAGGGATCGACCCCGGGAAATATCCGGGTATGGCTGTGCTGGGGGAAAACAAGGCACTTTCGGTTCACCATGTATCTGTTGGCGAGGTCTGCCCCCTGATAAAGCAGATCATGCGGGAATATAAGGATAAAGACATCCTTGTAAGGATAGGGCACGGAGCAAGACTTGTCCGTTCCAGGCTTGTTAATGACATCCTTGACATGGGGTTGCGGGTGGAGATGGTCGATGAGACCGGCACAACTCCCCGCCTCGGAAAAGGTGTGCACGGCCAGGTAGTATCAGATATAATCGCCGCTATCAACATTGCAAAGATCCCGGGCAAATGCGTGGGAAAACAGTTCATTGAGCCTTCACAGGGTGAGGTGAGGGTGATACAGGAGCACAGCAGGGAATATTCGAACGGGCGCTCAACAATCCCGCGGCTGCTTGCCAAGGCGGTAGCAAAGGGGGAACTGACACTCAGCGAAGCCGTAGAAAAGCACAACGGCTATTAGTTCTTTGAAAAACTTCCCCTGGGCGTTCTTATAGAGAGCCATGCCCCGACAGTCCCGATAATGACTGCCACCGCCACCGTTGAAACTATGAACTGGTAGCCGTTCTCGATCACAGGATAACGGTTCAGGGCTTCGCTTATAACAAGAATATAGGTGCTTCCGCTCCAGAACAGGATACCACCGGCCAGTATAAAGAAGGGATGCGCCCACTGTCTGCCGATGTTTTCATTTGCCAGACGCATATCCATTATTTTTCCGGAGCTTATCAACATAGCTGAAAGGACATACCACCAGATGGATGCATTGACATACGCCATCAGCAATATCAGGTAACCTGCCATTATCTCCTGGTTATAGTAATTCCAGAGTTCAACTCCGCCCTGCACAGTCCCTATCAGGGACAGTATTATGGCTGCAAGGTACATGACGAACGTGATCTTCCCGGTCTGGAGCGAATTCATCATCGAAGTCTTAAAATCGGTGAAGGCGTCCTCAAGACCAGTGGCGCGAATGAGCATATAAACACCTACTGCCCCCAGGATCGACATTATCGCGACCTCAGGGCGGTTAAAATACAATGAAATGGCATAAATAACGCAGGCAAGACCTATGGGCATGAAAAAAGTACGCGAGATCTTCGGGTCGTTAAAAGCCTCTTTGATTATATAATATGTGCTTTCCAGGTTCTCATGCTGTTTGACGATGACCCTTCGCACAGAGTCCACTTTTATCCTGGATTGGATGATCGGCAGGACAGATTCGTCTTCCGCACCATCCGATACAAGTATCGCCCTGTCCGGCTTTAACTGCAGAAGTATCATGTCAAACTGTTCTGTGATCTTCTTGTCAGCAGGCATACCAACTTTTTTATCCCCTGCGATCGAAACTATTTCCACATCGTTTTTTTCCGCGGTCAGCTTATCATATACATTAATCCCGCCAAAAATAGTGTTAATATCGGAATCTTCAGGATCGGCACATGCAAGCCTTATGGCTGCATCAAGATTTGCCGCCCTGCCTATTATCGGGCTTACGACACCTGCCTTTTCCCCAAGGTCGTTATCCCTGTCTATGCATATGATCAGTATCCTCATTGTTCTCACTTATCTTCATGTTTATATAAATAGCCTCCGAATCCTTGGAGGATATTGTTAACTTAATGATATAATCTATAGACGTATTTACTTTCCAGCAAGCTTTCTCTGGCAGAAGTTTCTCCACCAGATTTCATCGAAAATATGTTCGACGAGTAAGGACAAAAGAAGCCCGCAGGTTAAATACATGAATCGAACGCAGAAATGCGCGGGCTTCAAGAGTTAATCGGATTTTATAGATTTATTTGTTGCGTATGTAGAATCTATAGACGTATTTATTTTCCAGCAAGCTCCATGATCTCCGCACTCCACGGCACATCTTTTGCGTAATCTCAGGCAACTTCGGAAATGAGGTTGGCATTAAAAACGTCCCTTAAGCGATGTAGTAGCCAACCTCACCAATAGAAAATCACCCACGATTAATAGCTTTTTCGACCGTTCTTATTAATGAGAATGATTAAAAGCTTTGGCTTAGTCCAGCTCCAGCTTAGTGCAAAGTGGTAAATTGGGTTGAGGTAAAAAAGATTTTGGATAGGATAGGTGTGGAGAACATGAAATGTTTACCTCAACCTGATACAAGATTCTATGAACGGTTAGATAAATATTGTCATTACCATAATTATTATGTGTATGAGGACGAGATATTCATTTTTTGAAGTATGCGCGAAATCGGGCTGGCGAGTTATTTTCTGGAAAATAATAAGTTACTCTCTGCAGCTGCCTGGGTGAGCAGGTCCTGAGATCGTGGCAATGTCCCAGCTGCAGGCCCGGACCTGCCAAGGACTTTGATCATATTTCAGGGCGCGTGTGGAATGAGGTTGGTATTAAAAGCTCTCTTGTAATGGTGGTATAATAGCCAACCTCACCCATAGAAATTACTCACAAGTAATAGTTTTTTTCGACCGTTTTCATTTAATGAGAATGGTTAATATTTCTGAAGTTATTTCCTGGGAAATTATCAGAAGTGCGAGAGATGGGATTTGAATCCATAAACTTAGTAAAAAAATAGAGAAGATAACTAACCTTTGCGTTTCCGAAGCTTCATATAAATAACATTCGAACCTATTTCATGAACAATGCCCACCAGTGGATTCCTTTCATCAGCAGATAAACAACACCAATGCTCTTAATTACTTTTGCCACTGAAATCACTATCAGGAACTTTCTTGACTCATAATTCTCTATTCCCGCCACCATGGGGGCAAGATCGCCCACAAAAGGGATCCAGGGAGAAATAAGAAGCAGCATTGCACCATATTTGCGAAAGTGCATATGTACCTCTTTTTCTCTTTCCTTGTTATGAAAGGGAATCAATTTCTGGAGTTCATATTTTCCCAGGAGATAACCCAGTGATGCACCAATTATCGATCCTGCAATCAATGTAATTATTATTATTCCAGGATTTGTCCCTACACGAAGCAGTTCCACTACACCGAATTCTGTCGGTACCGGGATGACAGATGAAAGAATGCTGATAGCAAAAAGGCCTATTATACCATACGATTTAAGCAGTCCAAACAATATCATTTTTTTAAGCTTATCCTCTTGTTTATTACACCATAAATCTAAGCATAATCCTACTGTACAGTCCCTAAAAGAGCTCTAAAATGACCAAGCCTTTTTTCCCATTTCGTATCGTTCTTGATCTCACTATGACACTTTAAACATGAATCTGTATGGCACTTTGTGCAATCTATGCCTCTGGGGCGATGTATCACAATAAGATTACCATTGCTCGGTTTCATCGGGTCGGGGTAATCATGGCATTCCGCGCACGCTATAGTGCCATTGCGGAATACCGGGACCTGCGGGGTTTTTGTTCCATGGCACCGCTCGCAGGTCACATTGTTGTTTATCGGGTGGACATTGTGGTCGATCTTATGGCAGTCCAGGCAGTAGGCGCCCCCTCCGGCGTGCTGTTTCACATTGTATGCCTGGGGAACGGATTTCTTCCCGGAAAGATGGCAGCCCTCACATATGTTTTGTCCTGAGGGGACTGTTATGGTGAAATTCGACGTCAATATAGCTCCTATTTGCACATCTTTTCCAGTTGGCGATGACTCTTCAGCAATATGCGAAGATGTGCCGGGTGAGTACACAGATAGAAATATGCCGACTACAAATCCTATCACTATTAAAACGATCAAACTGACTAAAATCTCCGCTTTAATTTTCATAACTACCTGTTAAGAACATGCAGCATCAGCATTAAAACAATCGTTACTAACAACATTACCATGGGAATAACACCCTCAAGCCACGGTGCTTTCTCATTTATAATATCGACCAGGCCTTTCGGGACAGGCGTCTGCGCAAGTACGGGCATCTCTGTAGTGGTTGGAGTCTCTGTCAGTACGGGAAATGCAGGTTCCAAAGTGGCGCCCGGGTTGATATTTGCGGCATTACCCTGTACAGCGGTCGAGGAATTAATAATTGTAATATTCGGGGCTGGTTTGAATTTATATGAGAATTGATAATCTTTTTTCCAGAAACTTATCTGCGGCGATGGGAATTCCAGTTCCCCTGTCTGGTCTGCCGATAGCTCGTATGTTATATAAACGACTTCCCCGGGATGGACGTATCCTCTAAATGCCGTAGAACCGGAAATAAGTGTAGTGTTTTTTGGAATTATATCCGTAACATTTATTCCTGCAGGCAGGTCGCCTGTGCTCTCAAGGCGTACTGACACATTAATGCTCTCGTTCAGGCCAAAAGTGGTTTTTCTTGTACTTTTTGTTATCAGCACATAAGCTCCATATACCCTGGTCGACGGCTTGTTGGATGAAATCAGCTTTGTGGCTCCCCATTCGGTCCATTTTGCCGTGGCTGCCGGCGCTTCAAAACTACCTGCACTTCTTGCTCTCATCTCATACCTGAACTCTTTTCTTTCGCTTCCGTTAATATCAAAGATCCATTGTAATTTTGTGTTATTGTTCACCAAATCAAAACCATCTATTATACTATCTGTAAGATTCAGCGCTCTTACACGATAACTCTGCAGGTTCGTTACATATAAATTTACAACAGTTATTTTTCCCAGGCCTACAATACCCCTGTCCTCATCATCAGTATACGGTTCTCCGATAGCTGTCGCGCTTGTTATTGTTTTCTCGATATTTATAGTATTATTGAGCGAAACAGTCGAGGTCGCAGTAGACGTATATATTTTGCCGTTTAAATCCCGGAAATTCGAATCCACTTTAATTATAAATGTTGATGCATTCGGAGCCATCTGAACCGGTTTCAGGGAGACGCTGGTATTATAGGAATTATTTGCTAAAAGAGGAGTAGACCATACGCGGCTTATTATGTGTTTTGAAGGGTTGTACGAAAACCCGTAATCAGACAGCTTCTTTTCATCAGGTATCAAACCGCCTGTATCGATCGTGAGATTGCCTCCGGAGAATGCTGCCTCTCCTGTGTTCTCTATCTGGATATCCATAGTGGATTCATAACCTAACCTGCCGTCCCAGTTAAGCGAAGTTACCATGTTCAGTGCAGGAGAAGCTTCTTCCGCGACCGAGACGCTTATTTCCGCCTGCGGGCAGCACGGATAGGTACCTATATTGACCGGAGGGTTTTCAAGCCAGTTATAACCGGAAATCTCATCAGGATCGATTTTTATCCCCTGAAAAGTACTGCTGTTATGGGTGAAATCGAAAATCCTGTACTCTCCCTGCGATACTATCCCGTTCTGTGTCTCTCCTTTGTGGGTAACTGAAACAGCCACCCGGCCCTCCCAGTCGAAGTCAACTACCTTTATAGAATAATCTTCTATGCTGACAGAAGGGCTCGTCCAGCTCAACGTATATGTTGATGCATCTTTCCATTCGACATCAAAACCGTTTATTCTCTCAGCGGATGAGATGGCAGGTAAAAAAATAAGTACGGGAAGAACTGCAAACAGGATAACTGAATATTTCAATCGTGTTTCCTCCGGAGTTTGAAGATAATACCCAGCCCCAGTGCCAGGAGAAGCATCCCTGCCACTGTAAGAATAAAGGAATATAGCGGTTCCCATGAGAACTGGCCGGCGCCCAGGGCTTCCCAAGTGACATTGGGTATCAGACCATGCTGGATAGAATAACCGAACCATGCGGTTGCGAATAAAGCGACCGACCCGATCAAGAGCGGAGTTGTTAACCGGCTTAAGTCCAATTTAAAAGAGTTTTTTAAGTTAATACCGGGGATTTTTCTGGACTTTAATTCATCCATCTGGGTCTTTTCTCTTAACGTTTCTTTGAACTGCTGCAGCGCAATGTGAAGGTCAAGAGGCAGCACGCCCCTTACTGTACTGGAACACCGGGAATAATACACTATCACATAAATACAGAGCCCCAAAAACAGGGAGCCGAACATCTGGTAATCAAGCAGGTAGGCGCTCATTATTATGGTGTAAACAGGGAGTATCAGGATCGGAACAAATACCCACATCCATACAGCCTCTACATTCCAGAGTTTAAATTCTGCGGTTATGACCGCCCACCAGATTATGTAAACAATAGTAACTGCATAGGGGATGTACTCTAACGGATACTGCAGCATAAATAAGAATGCAGCAAGCGTTATGTTGATCAACAGGACATATTTAATATACGCGGATGCCTGGACAGATGGCGCAGCCGTTGCATATGCAGCATCAGACGCAGTTACGGGTATCACAGGCTCCTTGACTTTACCCATCTTTTCTATGTTCAGGTTCATCATTTCAAGTTTATTGTCAATATCTGTCAGCCCTACCTGCACAACTGCCACATCGTGTAAAACAGGCTCAAGACGCTTGTAGATAACTTCATCGAATGTATCATCCGCTATATGTTCAAGATGCGTCTCTTTTTTAAATACAAGAAAAGCGCCAGCCAGGACTCCTATACCGAGTATAAAATAAAATAAGTTCATCAGGAAATTAATAGGTTCAAACGATGTTACAACATTATACACAAGCGGGAAAAATGACGTAACCAGCAGGTATAAAGAGGTTATGACCATGCTGATTATTACGATATACTCCCCTGGCGAGATATGCCTGACTTCCTTCTTCCTCTGGCGGATGGTCTTCCGGGCAGGAGAGGTCGGCGGCTCCAGAAGGTGATCCAGATCCAGTTTTTTATTTTCTTTATTTAATAATGAACCGATATCAATCCTTGTGCTCGTGTACCTTGCAGTATCTTTTTCCATTGGGATCAACCGTTATTCTTGCTTTTCGTATAGACCTTTTTCCATATACCATTTAACTGCTTCTTGATGTATTTTTTTATTCGGGAATTTCTCCCATGCTTCTTTAACCAGGGATTCTGTTATAATAGTATCAGATGAAACCGAAGATGCCAGTTCCAATGAAATGTAACATAAACTATTAAGAGTGCTCGGATGACCCTCGCTCTTTTCTATTAAATATACGATCGCTTCTTCATCGAACGGGTCAAAGTCGCGTTTTTTCATCAGTTCCTGATAACTCATCTTCCTTCCCGCTGCAACTGCCCTCATAATATATTCAAGGCGCTGGGAAATTGTAAAAGGCCTGGTGTACTCCCGTACTAAAGCCCTTCTCAGCGTGGTATCGAAATCCCCGGTCCATTCCTCAAGGCTTTTCTCAAAACGCGGGACTGCAAGTATCAACCCAGTGAACGCCCTGTTCGTAGCAGAGTACGGATTGGTCGAATTAATAACCAGTTCGAAGCCGTCTTTAGAGAAATGCTCGCCCTGATCAAATATACAGAATAATTTCCTGTTCTGCCTGACAAGGGCTTTCAGTACATTGCCGTATATATCAAGGATCATCCCCCTGTCCGCAGTGCTCAGTTTTGCTGTGAAATCCGGGTCAAGGTCGCTGATGATGGAAGTTGCAAGCTGAGGCGCGCTCTGTCCATACACCTGGTTATACCAGAAAATAAAGTCGGAAGGTAAATTCCTCACAATGAAATCCGCATTTTCGCTTTTCCCCGAACCTGTGGGGCCTGTCAGTATTATCAGGCTTGATTGGTTATGCCTGGCAGCACGCACTATCCTGCGGCAGGCAGTCTCATCCTTATTTATGAACATCCTGCTATCAATGATCTTGTCCGCAAAAGGATTGGCATACATTTTATGAGCCTGAATATATGCATCTAACGGGTCACTCTGAAGGGTATATGATTCAGGCTTACTGATTAATTTATTTATTATTTTTTCTAATTCTGCCAGATCCTATCCCTCACTTTATTGAGTATCTTTTGTTAACTACTGTACAAATCTATCCATATATTTATCTGTTTTTAAAATGCCAGGTCCTGGCATCCCTTACTGACAGTATCAAATACAACGCAAGGCAGATAAAGAATATCATAATACCCAGTGCTCTCATGTTCTGGATAGTCTTTGAGATCGCAAGGAATTCCTGGTTATACTGTTGTGCTGAGAAGTCCAATAAGAAATATTTTCCCATGTCTTTTAGAACAAGAGGTTGCCGGTATAAAACAATGGCCTTGCCCAGTACCATCTTCCTGCTGACGCTCCATGAATCAACATACGGGTTATTATCACCTTTTGTTTTGATGCCGTCCGCTGATATACTCTCAATCCTGTGGGTGATGGTAAGAGGCTGGCTCCCAACCCTGGAATTCTGAGGATCAGGAAAAATTATTATATCTCCGGCTTTCGGTTGTATTAAAATGTCCTGCATAAGGACAAGGTCTCCTTTTTTGAATGTCGGTTCCATTGAGCCTGATGTGATTATAGCAAAAAAGAGAAGATGAGCAGAGAGTATATACACGGCGAACAGGACTATTGCAATCGGCAGCAGCACCGACCTGAGCCGGACTTTCCTGGCGTGCTCGCGATACATAGTCATGGTCGAATTCACTTTACCTTCATGACTCCTTCTTCGGAACTGTTGCGCTAAAGAGCCCAGGATTTCAATCGAATTTCTGTATCCCTGCCTGCGGTCATAGAAAAAAGCCAGCAAAATCGCAAATAATATTATATGAAATGCTATGAATTTGTAGAGCGGATTGCCTAATACGGAGAGCTGCCATGTAACATACCGGGCTACTGTGGAATTAATGACAGTAACCATTATTGTTACGACTGCAGTTAACATTATCATATTAATTTTGTATTCATTTGCGATACTAAAAATAGTTTTCTACTATTATTTTAATATCGGAAATGCAGGTCTGACTGTAGTTATCACTTCACGTACAGCACACCCTTGCCGCTGATTATAACATCTCCGGTATATTTCCTGTATGCAACCCCTTCTACCGCTTCTGTACCTTCAAGCTTGAAGACCGGCATCATTTCATCCACAGTCCCATTGACGATTATTGTGCCTTTTGCCATCTCGCTTCCAGGTCTGCTGGTATTGCCCTCGATCACGATCTTGCCGCCGTTGTTGCTCAAACCGGGAAGTATCCCGGCATTGCCTTTCACGAGGATCTCGCCGCCGCACATGTGCTCTCCCACAAAGTCAAGTGCGTTGCCCATGACCATGATCTTCCCGCCGCGCATACCGCAAGTTTCGCCCCGGTATCCTGCGCCAAGGTAATAGCCGGCATTGCCTTCAATAATGAGCTCGCCGCCTTTCATCTCCCTGCCTGCCCAGGAGTCTGCGTTCCCTGTTACGGTGATCTTGCCGCCGCTCATCTTTGCTCCGACGTGCATATCGACATTGCCTTTGATTATCATCAGACCGCCGCTCATTCCCTCTCCGATCCTCTTCACACGCGAGAAATCCCCTTCAAGAACGAGCTTCGTATCAGCCGCAGGAGCAGAACCCTCGACTTTAACCGAGAAAAGCTCCCCGATAGTGGTCCTCCGGTTTCCCATCCAGATCTCAATGGACTGGATATCCTTCTCCGTTTTCCCGGCGAACTTATCAGGCGAGATGTTCTCTGCTTCTACTGATATCTTTATCTCTTTTTTGGGTTTTAGCGTTACTGTCTGCATCTTAACTCACCTCCACAGAAATGACGCCGGCTTTGACCACGTTCGGATGGGTAACATAAGCGTCCTGCACCATGTAGTTCGCAAGGTTGATGGAGTAATAATTCTTGAATTTCAGGCGTATGTCCTTCATCATAATATCCGTATGCTGGTCAGGCACAGAGGCATCTACCCAGAATGTCCTGCCCATCGGCGTAGCCACTATCTGTCCGTCTTTCACAACTATCTCGCCGCCCTTGATCGTATAGGCTGCGGATGAGAAAGCGCTCTTTACTTTTGCGTGCTCCACTGACGGGTCAATCTGGTCAGGCTGGATGTCATATATCGCGATATCGGCATCCGCGCCTGCTCCCAGGTGCCCTTTGGTATCAAGGAGTCCCAGCACCTTTGCAGAGCCTGCCCTGGTCATGATCGCTATATCGTTAAAGTCAAGTTCGCGCTCGATCCCCGGAATCTTTGTCCTCTTATGAACGGCCTCATGGAGCGTTTTTATCTCCTCCTGGCGCTTTTTGTTGCTCATAAGAAGGGCTATGACCTCAGGGTAATTCACGAACGGTCCACCGTTCGGGTGGTCTGTTGTGAGTAAAACCTTATACGGGTCTTTTGTGAGCAGTGCAAGTTCAAGCCCTATTGCCCACATAATAGAGAAAACAGAGACTTGCCTGGCATAATACATTGGCACAACACCCGAGGCGTCCTCCAGCTCAACATCGCCGTTGCCCCATTTTCCATGCGTTAACTTCGCATTAGCGTACTGGAGTGGACCATCGGCGGTCATTGTTGTTGCGCTGCCAAATATCAATTGACCCATGTCAGTCGTTACATTCTCGCTATTGTTAAGAAAGTTGGCGATTTCGTCGGCTTTTGATTCAAAATCGCCCCAGTTCGTTCCACCCATTGCATTGAACGTGAGATGCGTTACATGCAGCACCTGCCTATCCTTACTGGGCCTGACCTGCTTCGCCAGTTCCATACTTGCAAGCGTGGTCTTGTAGTCGCCCGGTTTTCCAGTGTTATTGCAGTGAAGGTGCACGGAATGGGGAAGCCCGAGCATCTCATTGACTTTCATCAGCGACACGATAATGTCTCTTGGTGTAACGTCAAAATTCGGGACGACATCGTCCAGGCCTGTAACGTTCTTGCCGAATCCCCACATCTCGCCGCCGCCCGGGTTCACGACCTTTACGCCGAACCCGCGGGATGCAAGCAGACCCCATGCAACATACGCCGCCAGTTTATCCATGTTCTTCTCGCGGACGAAGTCCATCGTTGGCCAGTTGCTTCCGAAAAGCGTGAGTGCGCCTTTATCTATTATAGGTATTTCCTCCAGTTCCTCATGCGTGTGGCGTGCTTTCATTATAGCCTGCGCAGCCTCGAAAACCGTAGTATAGCCCATCTGAGCATAGCGATATCCCATGGCATAGACGTTCGGGACGGTATAACCGGTGTATGGCCGCGTTATTTTTGTCCTTGGCTTTAATCCCGACCGCGTATCCTCGGGGCGCATTATTCTTCCGACATTCACTTTCGCGCCTGCTATATGGGAATGGGCATCAACGCCGCCCGGCATCACGAGCCTCCCGCCGGCATCGATCACGGAAGCTTTACTGCTTACCTTATCTACTATTTTACCGTCTTTTATAGAAATATCTGTTTTATCGCCTTTGATCCCGTTTTTCGGGTCATACACTGCGCCGTTCTTTATCAGAAGCTCCATGATTAATCACCCTTTATCTCTCTGACACGCTCTGTTATTCTATCCAGGACCTCCATATCCGTCGGATGTGTGGGTTCGATCATCTTCCTGTACCGCAGGGATACTCCGTCCATCCTGTATGCTGTGCCCTCGACCTCGATGCCGCAGATTGCTGTGGGTATTACCACGTTTGCGACCTCGGTAGTGGGGTTCCAGTATGGGTCGATCTGGACGACCGGTATTTTCGCAAGATGGCGCACGGAATTTGCAGGGAAATGTGCGCCTGCATCGCCTGCTATGATCATCGCTGCATCTGCTTCCTTCCGGAGCAACAGGTCGTTGGCTGCTGTTTCGCCGGGATTATAATAAGGGACGCCCCGTGCGAAATCCACGGCAGTCGCAAAGCCCGTTTCCCACGAGCAGACCTGCCCGAAGCCGGTCACATTGTAGTGCCCGCGCATGGGCATGATGACGTATTTCGTGAACGAGTTCAATTCGAATATCAGGGAGATAGCATTATCGATGTTCTTATACCTTCCCTGGCTCTGGGTCAATCCCATGCCGAAGAAAACAGCACCGAACTTCGCAGCTTTTAATGTATCCACGAGCTTTACGAGCTGCTCTTTCGGGACACCGCCAACGGCATCAGGGACTACGTCTGCATGTCCTGAAAGTATCGCCCTCAATGCCGAGATAACGAGATAATCGCTGCCCTGCTGCACCTGTATGTACTCATCCGCTATATTGGCCGTCTCGGTCTTTCGAACGTCCGCAACAATGATTTTTCGTCCTCTTCTCCCTTTGTCCGAGAAAAATCCTTTGGCAAAAACTGAGTAGCGCCCCATGTGCCTCGGATGTGCCTGTACTGGGTTGCTTCCCCAGAATACAACAACATCGGCGCGGTTCTTTACCTGGCCGAGGGTTGAGGTCGGCAGGCCTTTCTCATGGACTGCAAGCGTGGAAGGACCGTGGCATACCGAAGCGGTATTATCTATGATTCCTCCCACTTCCTCTGCAAGGAGAATACCCTTTTTATGCACCTCGCACAGCGCTGACGCCCAGCCGTACAGGAGGGGTCTCTTTGAGTTTACGAGGATCTTGGCTGTTTCGTTTATAGCTTCCTCGTACGAGACTTCCTTGAAATTGCCGTTCTTATCGGTCCTCATCATCGGCGCTTTTATCCTGTGGTGCCCCATTATCTTTGCCGCACCGAGTTTACATGCGTGCTTCGCTTCAATTATCTTATTGCCTTCCGTCACTATCGTGAGATCATCGCACGTGCAGCCGCAGAACGGGCAGAGGGCATCGGTTATTACTGCCATTACTTATACCTCGCTATCAGTTCTTTCATTAATAATATCCTGTCATTGGTAGCTTCTACCTCAACCGGAATACCCTTGAACCCGGGCATCCCGCAGCCTCTGGTATCAGGGTCGATCACAGCATTAGCCCACGGACCCATCGGGATGAACGCAATACCGTCGGGATTGCCGTTGTTCTCTTTTAACTTTACAATTACTTCACCGTGCCTGCTTTTAACTTTCACGTTGCTTCCGGGTTTGCCTAAAAACCCTGCATCCTTTGAATTCAATTCGCAGTAAGCGGTTGCCTCAAGATAATCAGAGGACGTCTTGTTCTCAAGATTTGCTCCCTGATTTATCGTCCGTCCTGTGATCAGTGTTACTTTTAATGTCATCTGATACCTCTTTTTATTAAATGTGTTCTTAAATTACGTCTTTGCTTAAAAAGTATGTGATTTTGTTCGGTAAACGAGTGGCAAAAGTCAAGAACTCATCTATATTAGGCTCAGAGGATTTGGATTAGAAAAAAGCGGCTCTAAATATAAAAAGCAAAGCTCGCGTCGGGTTCGCATAAGTCTGTTATTTACAACGAACTCAGCGTTCTTCGCGACTCTGCAGTGAAATATATTACCTTCTATTTGCCCTGAATATTATAGATACAGGTACCTTCAAATTTAGGCTTCTTCTGCCTGCTGAACAGGTTCGGAATACTCGTTGGGTTCCAGCGTCAGGTCTATTTCAGGCAATATATCCACATAGTTTACAAGTTCGTGGTATATTTCATGTCTTGGACTTACGATTATTACATGAGCCGGAGGATGTATCTTTCGCAGCCTGCCAATCGCTGCGCTGGGCTCATCTGCCAGCGGAACAATGGATGCCGCTTCACAGCAGGTCCTCAACGGGCTTTTCATAACGTGGATAAGAATGTTGTCTGCAAACGCAGGTTCCAGCCTTCTGGCATTATCTGCGAAAGTCAGACGGGCATACCTTACCAGGTCACATAAAGCCGTCTTAACCTTTGATATATCGTCCGCCCTAACCACTGCCAAACAATTTATGTTTTCTCCCTGTTTTTCAAGTAAGTTCATTTTTCTCCTATGTCTATATACAAGTAGCACCGATATATACAGTGGTGCTAACATTATACCACCTTTTTCACACCGGTGCTGTTGAAGCTATTTTAAGAACAAGCGCACTGTTTATATCATCCCAGTATCTTATAACCACCGATGAAAAAGGACTATCTCCGCTATTTCCCGAAAAGCTCCTGTTATCCCAACCAGCCTGAAGCGATGGAGGCTATCCACGAGGCTCTTGTTAAAAAGCAGTTCGTCCTGTTTGAGGGCGCCTGCGGGACAGGGAAAACCCTGAGCGCTCTTGTACCTGCGCTCCATGTAGCGAAGCAGGAGAAAAAAACAGTTGTTATTGCCACCAATGTTCACCAGCAGATGGCGCAGTTCATCGAAGAGGCAAGGGAGATACAGAAGCGGAATGCTATCAAAGTGGTTGTATTGAAAGGCAAGATGCTGATGTGCCCGAAGCCAAATATGGATTACGACACATGCAGCCTGCTGAGGGATAATACCTACAAGCTGCTTGAGCATGAAAAAGACTCTGCGGAGTTAAAAAACGAGATAAAATCCGTCAAGGATAAACAAAAGAGAATAAAAGACACCGGCTTGATAGAACTCCAGCGGGAACTGAGCAGGGAATCCGATAAGTACGATAGGCAGCTCCACGAACTCAAAAAGAACTCCTGCGATAAGCTTCTTGAGATGCTCAAAACCAATACCGATGAGTTCCGTTCCTGGCTCTTTGCCGGCGTTCGCACGCCTGAGGAAGTGGCTGACTGGGCATCCTCAAATGACATCTGCGGATACGAACTGCTCAAAAGGTACATGAAAGAAGCAGACCTCCTGATTTGCAATTATCATCATTTCCTTAACGAGGATATACGCACCAACGTTCTGGGATGGATGGATAAAACCCTGCAGGATATCATTGTAATATTCGATGAAGCGCACAATATCGAATCCGCCGCGCGCTCCCACTCGTCCATGACCCTCACTGAGCTCACGATCAACAGGGCGCTGGATGAGATCGAAGCAAATAAGGATACAATGCCCTCAGGGGATGCTGTAATATTTTTAGGTGTTCTTCAGAACACTTTGAAATCCACGTACAATTACATCCTCGATAAAAAATTCGGTGAACGGGAAAGAGTGGGCGGCGACTGGCACGACATCCGGATAGCAGACCCGGAAGAACGTAATGATATGTTCAGGGCCAAGCTTTTAATGGCAATGGAAAGAGCGGGAATAAAAAAACCGGATGAAACTATAGAACGTATCAGGAGCGTCGGACTGAACATTGATAAATTCTATGAGCAGCAGTTCAATGAAGGAAAAAGCCCTGTAAAAAAAATATCCAGCAGCCTGGCTGCGGCAAGCTTCCTGTCAAATTACATGAAATTCTCAAATGACAGGGGCTACTATCCTATCCTGAGCGTCAGGCGCCTGAACAGTGATATCTACGGGCGGCTTGAGCTGTTCACATGCATACCGAAGAACGTCACCGCGCCGTTATTTAACTCTGTCCATGCCGGGGTGCTCATGTCTGCGACGCTTTCTCCTTTTGAGACTGTCAAAACAACCCTGGGTATAGCACGCGAGACATGCGAATTAACTTTCGGTCTCTCGTTCCCGAAAGAAAAACGACTTACAATCGCCGTATCCGCTCCTCCATTGTTCGCTAAAGACAGGGACAACCCCCAGACCAAGGAAATCGTCACAAGGGTTCTGACCGATATAATAGAACAGTCGGATGGGAACGTGCTCATCTTTTTCCCGAGTTACAATGAAGCTGTCCAGTACAAGAACAGACTTAAATGCAGCGTCCCCGTTTTCCTTGACGAAGTGGGCGTATCCGCCCAGGGGATCAGGGATGAGTTTTTCAAGCTGGGAGAAAACGGTAAGAAGGCTGTGCTTATTTCGTACATGTGGGGAACGCTCACGGAAGGAGTGGATTATAAGGACGGAAGAGGAAGGACGGTTGTTATCGTTGGAGTAGGTTATCCGGCCCTGAATGACAGGATGCGCGCGATCGAATCAGCCTACGAGGCAGAGTTCGGGCACGGCTGGGATTACGCTGTTGAGGTACCTACGATACGAAAAGTAAGGCAGGCACTTGGCAGGGTCGTGCGCTCGCCAACAGACTACGGCGTCAGGGTGCTCCTGGACGGGCGATACTCCTCCTCATCTGTTAAACGCCTGGGAAAATATTCCGTATTCAATTTTTTCCCTGAGGAAGAGCGCGCTGAGATCGTTGATGTGGCACCAGAGCGCGTGAAATATTCGCTCATGAACTTTTTTAATGATATCAGGAGAGCGCAGACTAAGAATTGATATTAAGCCAGCCTTATGGTCTCCAGGTTCATAGGCGCACGGGTCTCAACCTTGAACTTCCTGTATATCGAACTTGCCAGGTCCATGCAGTTCTTTTCATCACCGTGCTGGGTTATGATATGCTCTGCCCGCGGTCTTAATCTCCTGACATATTCCATGAGCTGTATCCTGTCAGAGTGACCCGAGAAACCATCGACCGTCTCTATATGCATATTTATCTTGACCATCTCGGTCTTCCCTCCGGATGCATGCATGGGTATCTCTTTCCATCCCTTCTGGATGCGCCGTCCAAGAGTCCCTTCTGCCTGATAACCCACAAAGACCATAGTATTTTTTTCCTCGGCTCCAAGAGTTCTTAGATATTCCATCACAGGTCCGCCGTTGAGCATACCGGAAGTTGCAAGGATGATGCATGGTTTGCGGTCTTCTATGATCTGCTGGCGCTTCTCCTTTGAATCAACCTGGACAAAACATTCTGCAAGGAAGGGATTCATCCCTTTATGGAAAATCTGGTTCCTGAGTTCGTTATTCAGATACTCAGGATGCGTGGTATGGATAGCGGTCGCCTCATAGATCATGCCGTCAAGATAAACAGGAACGTCATTGATCAATTCCCTGCGTATGGCTTCTTCAAGCACTATCATGACTTCCTGGCTTCTTCCCACGGCGAACGTCGGGATAAGGAGACTTCCCCCGTTATCAAGGGTCTCTTTAGCCAGTTGCTGCAAATGCCGCTCAGCATCTTTTCTCTGTGGCTGAATATCCTTTGACCCGCCGTAAGTGGCTTCCATCACAACTGTTTCTATGCGCGGGAACTCTGTTTCGGCCGGGTCGAACAGCCGAGTCTTCTCATACTTGAAGTCGCCTGTGAAAGCGATATTATACAGACCATCCCCTACATGGAAATGCGCTATAGATGAACCCAGTATATGCCCGGCATTGTGGAATGTCAGTTTCATATCCGGACCTATGTCTGTGACATCGCCGTAGTTCAACGTGATAGTATGTTTGAGCACCTCGCGGATCATGGCTGATTCGTAGGGATTTTTCCTCCCTTCGCGGGCTGCCACATCGATATAGTCAAGCTGGAGCAGCGCCATCAGATCGCGCGTCGGTGGAGTACAGTAAACAGGTCCCTCAAATCCGTATTTGTACAATAAGGGTACAAGCCCTATATGATCAAGATGTGCATGCGTAAGAATGACTGCATCTATCTGGTTTATCGGATGCACCTCAGGTACGTAGAGATACGGGGTCCCGTTATCTTCTCCGCCCACGCTGACTCCGCAATCGATCAGTACCCTTGTCTCAGGAGTTGAAAGTAAAAAGCAGCTCCGCCCTACCTCGCGGCAGGCGCCAAGGGTCGTCAGTCTTACCCATTTGTCCTTGGACGATACGCCGCGGTGTATCTTCCTGCCTATTGTCCTAAGTATCGTCTTGCGCTCATCCTTATTGGCGCGCATGAACTGGCGTATGTTATTGACTGTAGTGGATTTCATGGGAGGCGTACGGACCACCTTTGGAGTCCATCCTACCTCTTTTGTAATCTCGCGAAGTGTCTCGCCGTGCCTGCCTATTACAAGGCCCGGCTTCTCGGCTTCGATCACGACTTCGCCCGTTTCAGTATCAAAATAATGATTGGTAATACCCGACTCAGGCGGGACGATCTTTAAAATCGAGGTAATCGCTTCTTCGGGCTGCGCCAGCACCTTCGGATCAGGTCTGACAACCAGCCTTTTCCTGATCTCCTTTGCAATGGACTTTATAAGGTCGCCATTTTCAGCGAATTTCCTTGGCTCCTCGGTATAGATGACCAGCTCCGGTCCCTCAAAATCTACGTCGGATATCGTTATATCCTTTGGGAGCTGAGCCCGGATTCTCTGTTTTAAATCGTTCAGTACTTCTTCAACTGTCATCAGTGTTCTCCTTAAAAATGAAAAAAATAGAAAATAAAATTTTACTGCGTGAACTTTTCACGCATTCTTTTAATCTCATTCTCGTCTATATCTGTATACCCTTCAGCCGTGATTTTTACCACACGGACGCCGTTGCCCGATGCAGAGTCCCGTTTCATGGCATTGTGTATGGCGCGCACAGCCAGTTCAACACCCTCATCGACCGGTATGTTCTCGGCATACCTGTCCTCAAGCACACCGTACGCCATTGGTGAGCCCGACCCTGTTGCTACTGCTTTTTTCTCTTCGATTACCCCGCCGATGGCATCAAGTGAATAGATACTCGGTCCGTTTTTATCTACTCCGCCAACAAGAAGCTGGACATAGTACGGGTAGTATCTTGAACCGCTTAAGATATTAGCAAGCAAAGTTACTATCCCCTTTACGGTCATGGGTTCTTCCCTGCGCATTTTATAGAGCTTTGCCTCGACCTGCATCCATTTTACAAGCCTCTGGGCGTCTCCTACAGAACCTGCCGTGGTCATCGCTACGAGGTCATCTATCTGGTATATTTTCGTGGCATCCTTACTTGCGATAAAGTTTCCCATCGTGGCTCTTTTCTCAGTAGCCATGACTACTCCTTTATCGCAAACTAACCCAACTGTGGTAGTTCCTTTATATTGCATGTCGTCCATTTTTAAATACCTCACAAATACCTCATTACAAAAAATGAGAAAATTAGTAATATCTAAATTGTTTTGTGGTATTTAAAGGTTTTCGCTTTTTGAAACAAAAAAAAATATTTTTTCTATATTATCTTTACTTTACGCGCCTAATAAGTTTTAGCCATTATCGCCATGCTTCCTGTATTTTTCCTGCAGACAGGACAGCTTCCTGCGCCCCTGCCAAGCCCGCCCTCGGGCACGCCGAGAATTCCCGCGCCCACTTCATTCTCCATCGCAAGCCCGCATTCGCGCTCGCCGCACCAGGGTATCCGGGCGATGCCTCCAGAGAGCTTATCTTTCACTTCTTCAAGCGTCTTACAATCGAATATGCGTTCTTTCAATGAGCTCTCAGCTTTTTCAAACAGGCTTTTACGGATACTTTCAAATCGTATTTTGATCTCTTCTGTAATATTGTCCACAGGAACAGTTTCCTTTGCTCCGCTGTCCCTCCTTACAACCATCGCTGCATTGTTTTTCAGGTCGCGCGGACCTATCTCCACCCGGAGCGGCACGCCTTTCATTTCCCATTTATAGTACTTGGCACCCGGGCGCTCATCGCTCTCATCCAGAACCGTGCGGATGCCCTCTGCTTTCAGCCGTTCTGCAACAGCGCGGCAGGCACCGGTTATCTCTACGCTCTTTCCGAACAAAATCGGGATGATGACGACCTGGATGGGCGCGACTTCAGGCGGGAACACAAGCCCTTTATTATCGCCGTGAACAGAAATCAGCGCAGCTATGCTTCTTTCCGATATCCCGTAGCAGGTCTGATGCGCGTACTGCTGCTCGCCGTTCAGATCCTCGTATTTGATATCGAAAGTCTTTGCGAAATTACTCCCGAGATGGTGCGCCGTCCCTATCTGCAATGTCTTGTTATCAGGCATCAGCGTATCGACGGCCATCGTGTAATCAGCGCCCGGGAACTTATCCCAGTCAGGACGTTTTGAGACGATGGTGGGAATAGCAAGCCTTCTGTAGAATTCCTGGTAGATGCGCACCGCCTCTTTTACCTGCTCCGCAGCCTCATCCCAGGTGGCATGCACGGTATGCGCCTCCTTGAACGAGGTAATCTCGCGCAGGCGGATGAGAGGACGCGTGTGTTTCGTCTCATACCTGAACGTGTTCACTATCTGGTATATTTTGATCGGCAGGTCGGCATGGGAGCGCACCCATATCTTGTACATCGGATAAATTGCAGTTTCACTCGTCGGGCGCAGCGCAAGTTTGACATCAAGTTCGTTCTTGCCCCCGCGGGTGACCCAGTAAACCTCGTTCTCAAAACCTTTTATGTGCTCTGCTTCCTTCATGAACTCGGTCTCTGGAATGAGAAGAGGGAAAAGCGCTTCTTTGTGGTCTTTATCGAGCAGTTCTCTTATTATCGCATATGTCCTGTTGCGTACCTCGAAGCCAAAGGGGAACCAGACATACAGCCCTTTAACAGGATAACGCACATCCATTATCTCTCCCATCATTAGAAGTTCATTATACCATTCGCTGAAATCCGATTTTGGAGGAAGGACTGCTTTCTTTTCTTCGGGTTGTTTTTCTTCTGTTCGCTTTTCTGCCATTAAGGTCACCGTATGGGGTGCTACTAGTGTCTTATAAGCTATAAATTTATTTAATATAGGCTTATTTTAAACTTCAAGTTATCAAGATAAAAAAACAATGATAATTTAATGAGTATAAGAATTTGGAATTGCATTTTAATTCTATTCCTGAATGCTGCCCTGGATTTAAGATGAGATTACCAGAAATATTCCGTGACCGTTTCAATTCGTGTTGGTAATTATGTCTATGTGCAACACAATAAATAAGATTGACCTAAAAACAACCTGAAATAAGGCATATAGATTTTATCTCTTTCGGTTATGAAAATACGTGAGATATTTAAAAATGATTGAATAATTTTTACCTAAATTTTGTTACGTAATTTTCTTACACATTTTGGAACTACAACAAGCATTTTATAGCTTAAAAATCTTCAATTTCGAATTTCCTTTCTTGTAAATTAGCAAGTTCAATTTGGTATTTATGCTTTTTTGCCCTGACATCTTTAAGAAAGTTATCTATATGTTGGTCATATTCCTTTCGGGATTTGGGGACATTTACTATTATGAATGCCCGTTTTGAAATTTCCCAAATATTAAAATGATTTTTAATTATATCTGGGTCAATTAAATGACCATAGTTTTTTTTCACTTCAGTAATTTTTTTGTCAAAAATGTAATATTGCCTCTCTACTGATTCAGGAGTTGGAATACCATGTGGATCGTCTTCTGATACATCATTCTTTAAAGTAGTTATTGCTTCTTCAAAAGGACTATATACTTTTTCTAATTTTTTTTCTATTGCAGCTATTTGTCTATCTTTATTTAGTTCTCTAAAAGTTAAACGTGATATATAAGCATAATATCCTGTAATTACTGCTAAAACCACCGTAGACCAAGCTGTAACCTCATTATAATCCATCATTTCAAACTAATAGCAATGGACGAACATAAACTTATTCACATTCAGTTATCTGTAATCGGGTAGAAATAGAGCTGTTTACCTCTAACTCCCATGCAACTTGGGTAAAATGACCATTATATTTACCTAACCTTTTTGCATACTATCAACTGTAGAACAGGCAATTGCAAATAAACAATATAGGATATACTTTTCGTTTTTACATAAGGTATTTGTACTGACTTCTTCGGAGCTTTCTCATTTAATAGCTTACGCTTTTTGTTTTGCATAACCATAGAGAAAATTGAGAACATGACAGAGAAGAAAATACCATCTCTGGTCTTCTCAATCTCTACTTTTAGATGAGTATCCTTTGCATTTTTTACAAATGGTTCAATAAACTCAGCACCCAAAAAAATCGATGCGTCTAACAGTTTACCATTGAATTTATTCAGTTTTACATTTTTTATCATTGTTATTCACGATAACCTTATATGAGTTATTTAGATATATAGATTAGAAAAGTAAACTAAATGGAGATTTATGATAAAAAATAAGAAGGGCAGACCACAAAAGATAAAAAAGGGACGCAATATTATTTTTGAAGTATTCCAATCTTTGCCGCAAGATGGTAGTCCTATCCGTTTTAAGGATTTAAGAGAAAAAGTATCTATGAGTTCTGCCACTCTAAGCAAAGCTCTTTTTTACTTATGTTCAATCGGTCAGGTTATTAAATCTCGAGTCCATTCACAAAGAGGAAAAGGAATCGAATATCAAAAAGCAAAGTATCCTCTTGCTCCAGGTATTCTTATTGGTCATGAAGATATAATAAAAAATTCAAGAGAGTGGTTAATCAAAAATCAAAATGAAAAACCTGAAACCGAATCTATATACGATGATTTTGAATTTGAACATGCTTCAGTGTTATGCGAAGGGATTGGTGTTATCGCTGGCGCAATAATTAACGCTCTAAAAAGCTATGCTGATGCTGATAAAAATAAAAAAGATGCAGTACTTGAAACTCATTTGTATTTAATTAGCGGACTGATAAAAGAAATTAGTAAAAATTTTATAGATGAACCTTTTGGTATGAGTAATTTCACATACAATATGTGTTTTAGATGGGCTGGTGAAAAATTAAGTCTTACTCTCGATGATGTTATAATAGATGCTGCCAAAGTAATGGTGCGGAGAGATGGTATGGAAAAAGAGCCGAATATAAGCGATAGGCTGATGAATAAGTTTATAGTCGATGCTATAAACAAATTAACATTAGAAACTTATTTGAGAGGGATTCCAGCAAATAAACTTAAAGAATTGTTACTTTATAGACGACTGGAAATAGAAAAGATAAAACAACAGCACCCAACTATTTTTGATGAAAAGCACATGGACGACTGGGGGGATAGAGATGACCCTGGACATAAAGACAATATAGAATGGATAAATCAACAAATAAAATACTATGAACAATTTGAGCCACGACATAAAAAAGCTTAAATCCAAACTTAGGCACGGTTCTCAGATATTCCTTTTTTATAACCTTAAAGGGCAATACCTGAGTGACATAAAGGCTCAGTTACTATCGCAGATTATTACTTCCATTAGTTTTACTCTATTTTCATAAAAATCCATCTCCCCATCTCGACGGTCAATTATCGTATATGTGCCAAGACAGTCGCGCCCCCACTTCCAGCCCCCGCCGCCAAAGTTTCGCTAAAGCCGAATCCCTGTGGGGATGGCGCGCCCCGAAGCGTGGGGAGGCGACCCTGCGAACTGCGCGGCGTCGCGGCTTTCTATTCGCAAGAGGCTTGAAGCTGCTCGCGTAAAACGATTGCCTGGGATGAGTTGCGATAATATCCATCAAAGATACGCCACACAGGGGCAACGTATTACAGCTGTATCATTTACAGGCTTAAGATATTAGAGCCCCTGTAAGCGATTGAGTAAAACATATCCAAAAACATTATTATACCATAATACCATAATGGCATAATATGGAAATCGTGAATATAGATAAAGCCGGCAGGATTGTCATTCCAGGTGCCCTGCGCAAGAAGTTGAAGCTAGACGAAAGCTCAAAGCTGCTCATTGCAGACGTTAAAGACGATCTTTTGATTATCAAAAAGATAAACATTCAAGAACTGGCGGAACAGCTTGAGAAAGATTTTAAAAATATCGATATTGATGCAGTAGTTGGTAAGGTGCGAAGTGAAGTCAAAGAAAAAATCAGGAAAAAGCATCCGTCAGTTTTTGGTTGATACAAACCTGTTCATTGCTGCCATCAAGAATCCCAAAAAGGAAACTATATCGCTTAGACTACTTTTAGAACTGATCGATGATACAACTACTGTACTTATTGGCAATGAATTCCTGATCATGGAAATGGAAAAGTATTCGCAGGTCTTTGAATCGATGCGTGGAAAAGAAATACTCCAGAAATTAATAGATAAAACAGAAGTGGTAGATATCGATGAGAAGTTTTTGCGCCTTTGCAAAGCGTATTTTCCGGAAGATGAGCTAATAGATATCTATCACGCCGCTACCTGCCTTCAAGAAGGTGCAATTTTAATAACTAATGATAGGCATTTTGATAGAATAAACGATGAAAAGATAATCGAGGTCTGGAGTATCAGCAAAGCGATTGAAGAATTTGGAATATAAGCAATCTAAGCCCAAAGCTCATTTCGTGCCCCTTTTATTGAAAAAGCCAAAACAACGAATAAATAATACAAACCCTCATACACATCTACACTAGTGCTTTTCACCTTCCAATGCGGAGTCCGTTACTCAATTATTGTACATGCGCCAGGATGGGAGCGACCCCTCTTCCAGCCGCGCCGCCGAAATTTCATCAAAGCCTAATCCCTGCGGGGATTGCGCGCCCCGAAGCGTGGGGAGGCGACCCTGCGAACTGCGCGGCGTCGCGGCTTTCTATTCGCAGGAGGCTTGAAGCTGCTCATGTAAACGATTGCCTGGGATGAGTTGCGATAATATACATCAAAAGCACGCTCCGCAAGGGCAACGCCGTTGCATCACTCACAAATCACGAGGATTACTTCCCGCCCTGAAGGGAGCTTGCAAAGCGAATTTACCTCATAATGGTACGGCATCAAGAAGATTTTGACAATGCCAACTGTTTTTTAGGGGCATCATAAAACAATTTAATAATAATTACAAATCCTATTACCAGCAAAATCATGAACAAGTTTTTCAGTGGACTTTTACTATTTTCCCATGCTTCGACAACGCACATTACGTAAAAAATGAGAAAGATGGTATTCGCAGCATACGTAATAGGTATGTATATATTTCTTTTTAAATTATTTTCCCAGCCCATATCTCCAAAAATTATATCTTCGTTGCATCTGTTGGTAGCACTACACTTTCTATAAATGCAATTTTCTATTTTTTTAATATACAAACCAGCGTGTATTATTGCAATTTTCTCTGAATTGTACAGATACGAATTTGCCAGTATAAGAAGGGGTAAGAAAAAAAATAAATCATAAATTCCATACTGAAAAATAAATCCCAAAATGATAGTAATGCCTCCAAAACCAAGACTGAGGATTTGATAGCATCTGTCGTTTTTGACTGCAATTTCTTCTCTCAGCGTCTTGAATTCTTCAATCGCAAAATCCATCTCAGTTGCCATTTATTATCCCGCCATTAAAGCATATGCAACACTTGTAAGGTCAAATGCAATAAATCACTATGCTTACCAAACATAAAAGTTGTTATTCAAGTATTTTTCTGATATGTCCAGTTCTTTGGAAAACAGTAATGAAAGACGGTACAGCTACAATCGAAACCGCCCAGTTAACTATATCATTGAACGCGCCTATTGTGAAACTTACACTATTCTCATAAAAATCCATCCCCAATCTTGACGGTCAGTTATTGATACGAGCCAATACAGGAGCGCTCCCACTTCCAGCCCCCGCCGCCGAAGGTTCAGCAAAGCCGAATCCCTGCGGGGACGGCGCGCCCCGAAGCGTGGGGAGGCGACCCTGCGAACTGCGCAGCGTCGTGGTTTTCTATTCGCAAGAGGCTTGAAGCTGCTCACGTAAAACGATTGCCTGGGATTCATTGAGATAATAGCCATCAAAGGCACGCAAGGGCAACGTATCGCTGTTGCATAAGACCATCATTTATAGGCATCGCCTCTATGCTGAACTGAAGTTATCCGGACTGTTTTAGTCTTATTATCCACAGAATAAAGAACCCTATACTTACTAAGAGCCTATCCGATAAATAGAAGAACCATGATGCCAGGATAAAATAGGGGAATATTTACGGATGTAGGGACTGATTATCAGATACCAGACAAACTTTGGAAGAAGACCGAACCTTTATTACCACCACCGAAACCAAAGAAAAAGCAAGGAAGACCAC
>CABMIB010000106.1 GCA_902386135.1 uncultured archaeon | reverse complement strand
GGACATAGAGCCGTTATTTGCCCATCCCTATTATCCGCAGGATAAAGGCAAGGTAGAGAGGACGATAAGGAACGTTGCAGAAGAATTTGTGTATCTGCTCAAGAAATTCCCACAATGGCTGGGCGGGCAGATAAGGGAATATCAGGTGTGGTATAACGAGGAAAGGCTGCACAGAGGAATTGGAATACAGCCGGCAAAGATCTATGAGGAGGTGTAACGTTGGATAGTTGACTTAACATAAAAGTATCTCGATGCATTGGAAGGATATAAAGTATAAGAAACAGTAAAATAGGCGCTGTATGATACCACATCTCTATTCCGGAAGGGTTTTATGAAGATATTTTTCGCAGGCTCAATAAGGGGTGGAAGACAGTTAATCCCAACGTACCTGTACATCATTGATTTCCTGAAGTCGAATGATTGCACTATCATAAGCGAGCATGTAGGTTCGCAGGTTCTTGAAGAAACCGAAGCTAAAATGACCGAGGAAGAGATATTTGAAAAAGATACGACCTGGATCGAAGAAAGCGATTGTGTCGTGGCAGAGGTCACAGTTCCCTCGACAGGCGTGGGATATGAGATATGCCATGCCGTGGCTCACAAAAAACCCGTGCTGTGCGTGTATGAAAAAGGGGCTAAAGTATCGGCAATGGTGCTCGGGAATACAAGTAAATACGTAACTGCGATATCGTACTCGGATAAAAAACAGCTTGAAGAAATACTGCAGGATTTTTTAGAAAAGTAGAAAAATGTGTGATGTGAAAATTTCACATCACTTGAAAATTTACTGACCATCCATGAATGGGCTCTTGACACCTGTCAAGACTGCCATTACACGTACTCTTCCGGTGAGCTGGTCATCGACCTTTGCGCCCCAGATTACTCTCTTTGTATTGGGGACCTTGTCCATGATTAATTCACCGGTAACTGCGACCTCTTCGAGCGTCATGTCTTCTCCACCAACGATATGGATAAGCACACCGTATGTAGCTGACATATCGGAGATATCAAGCAGCGGTACTGCAAGCGCCTGTGAGACTGCTTTTGTAACTCTTTCCTCACCATCGCCTTCGCCAATGCCTATTGACGAGATGCCGCCGCGCTCCATGACTGCGCGAAGATCTGCGTAGTCAAGATTGATAAGGCTCGGCTGGGTGATCGTTTCAGTAATGTTCTTTACAAAGGCTCCTACCAGCGCATTTGCAACTGCAAGTGCTTCTTTCAGCGGAAGGTTGCCTGCAACTTCCCTTAACTTTGAGTTATCGATCACGATTGTTGAGTCACAGCTCTCGGTGAGCGCCTGAATTGCTTCTCTGGCTTTCTCTCTCCTGAACTGTTCGATCTTGAAAGGAATCGTAACGCATGCGATTGTAAGTGCACCAACTTCTCGGGTCACTTCCGCAACCACAGGTATCGCTCCTGTGCCCGTTCCGCCTCCAAGACCTGCTACAAGGAAGACAAGGTTTGTACCTTCAAGTTCCGTTTTTATCTCAGCGATATTCTCTTTGGTTGCCTGGGAACCCATCTCAGGGTATCCGCCGCATCCATGTCCTTTGCATAATTTTTCGCCGAGTAAAATCAGCTTATCAGCTTTACTCATTGTACTAAGATGATTTACATCAGTGTTAGCTGCGATTATTTTTCCGCCTGCCATTCCTTTTTCTGCTATCCAAGTCGTTATATTGCATCCTGCACCACCAAGCCCGACTACGGCCACAGATGGTTTTGAAGTCTTTACAAGCTCTGCTAACTTTTCGTTAACCATATTATAGCCTCCTTGACTAAAATTGTGGCTATCACAATTACTCCCTTTAAGTATATAGATATTATTGCTGGGCAGGGGAAAACAGCGCTTATTTTGGCTTAGGTGGCCAGTTTTTCTCCATCCATCCGGGGATTCGTCCCGAGTCCGGGGGTCCTATCATTATACGAAGCCCGGTAGCGTCCTCGACATCGCCCTGCAACCGTGCTGCAAGACCAGGCAGTATCAACGTGCTGTGCGTGGTCTTCTCCTTGAAATCGAAATTGGCTTTCTGGAAAGTATCTTTTATCTTTGCAGCGGTAAGCTGACCTCCGGCCACAGCGGCCTCGACCCCTATGCCGTCGGTATCCACTGCTGCAAGATAACAATTGATCTTGTTGGAGGAAAGATCACTCTCCACCGTGTAATAGGTAAGGGCGAAGTTCGTTGTGACTATCACAGGCGAATCCTTCGTTGGCGAACCTACCTCATTGACTCCCGGAGCCACTTTAACAGGGGTTCTCGGGTCTGTGTAAATAGTATCCCGCAGGTGAACCTCGGGCAGCATGGCGTACGGCTCAAGGCTGTGAAGCATCATCACGTCCGCGTACCTTACTATGAAAACGGAAGCAAGCACCGTTTCCCAGTAAGAGGCAGTGACAGCGTCCTTGTAGATAAGCCATGCACCCAGGGGAACAGCCATGAGCGGATATGCGATATCCTTCTGCCCCTCTTTTATTCCAGCGCGGCGAAGCTTTACGAACCTCTCAAACGTCTCTTTCAATTGTTTCCCCTGTGGGTATGTTCCCGGGTCAAGGACAAGGTCTTTTATTCCCATTTCATTGAACGTTGCTGCAAGGGACTTGAGCTTATCCAGGTCGGGTGAGAACAGAGCTACCGGAACTTTGTAATTCATTGCAAGCTCCGCTACTTCGCCCCAGTTCTTCTCGGTTGCAGCGTATATGAGCGGGTTTTTATCTTTCACCACTTCAAGCGCGGCTTTCAGTGCAGCGGGGTCAAAAGAGCACAGTACCAGGGGAAGTCCGGTTGTCTCGCTGACCTTTTTTACCGTGCCTGCGAACTTGAGGGCATCACCTGAGACGCACCTCACAGCGACCATGTTGACTCTCAGGAATTTCCCGACATAGAATTTCTTGAAGTTCTGGATCTTGTTAATCCTCTCTACAAGTTCTGATTCCTGCATAGTGTCCCAGACATCGTATGCAAACGCTGTCGGGTTAAAGAATGTCAACTGGTGGCGGTAGAGCACATCGTCCCCGCCTATCTTCCTGGCATGTTCTCCGACGCCTATTGTTATCTGGCGGATCTCAGGCGCAAGAAGCGTTTGAAGTTCGATGTATTTTTTCTTGAATTCATCTTTAAGAAGCGGAGGGCAGTCCTCAAGCTTCTTTGACCGATCGATGAGATGGGCTGCAAAAGCCATGCATGTCGCATCTCCGCATTCTGCGCAGTTGATCTGGGGCAGGTACTTATAGACCTGAAGCGGGCTGTTCAGTTTCATTATAACACCGCCGATACCCAGTTATCGATATTCAGTGGCTCGGTTTCCTTTGAGCCATATAATGTCTGTGTTATCTCTTTCAACACATTGACTGCGCCAGGGTGCATCATCATAAAAAGATCGTTCCCTGCAAGCGATAATGTCAGTCCTGTGATAATTTCCCATATCGGACCCCTGTACTCGCGCGGTCCCCAGTCAGAGTCCTCTTTCAGAGGCGAAGATACCATCCACGCCTCGCGCGCTCCCCATGCGTTGGTAGTGCCGCTTGACATCGGGAAATTGAGTTCGGCATCGCCAGTCAGACCTGCAAGCCTTATCCGCTCCATATTCGTGTAAGCGTAATCAAGCCCGTAACCGAGAGCGGCTGTCGTCGGGTCCATCAGGATATTCTCTCGCGCGACCCCGCACTGCTTCATCAATTTGCGGTTAAGCTCTTTTTGCGCGTTTATCTCAAGCTGAGTCCATGAGAGCACAACGTGATTATATTTCTTCGCCGCCTCGGCTATCCGCGCATAATCAAGGTTCAGGCTCGCTGAAGCCAGGAGGCACCTCTCACCTTCGGCTACCTCAGCCGCTTTTTCAAGCACAGCCGGGTCTTTTTCAGGATTGCCCGAGCCGCCTATCACGATTGGCACGTCCACTGCCTGGAGGACTTCTTCCACGGTTTTCGCTGCATCGGCAGGCGAAGTATCCTTGATGTTGGGGTCAGTGCTGATAAGATGTATTGTCACCATATCCGCCCCGAAATCCCTCACTACTTTCTTTGCCCACTCTGCGGGGCTGTTGATGACATCCTCATAATTGGATTTGACAGCCTTTGCCATGTTTATAGGCATATCGAAAACGTCCATGGTCACGTAGTTGCGGTGAGGCATGGGACTATCAAAATAGTAAGGAAGCGAATTCTCCCCTCCGAGAGTTACGGTGCTCTTGCGTGAGCCGCCGTCCGAGGACGTGGCCCCAAGCACCACTTCCTGTATCGGTGTTTTCCATTCTTCCATTTTGCCTACGCTGAATTTTGACTCAATTAACTTTGACAGTCTCTTTGGAGCTGCAGCCTGTCCGCCAAGCATCTGGTCTACCGGATAACCCAGAATCCTGGAAATATTCAGTAAGTGAAAGGCAACCTGGGCAGTCTCATGCCCCAACGCATAAGCCATCTGCGGGTTAAACCCTAATTGCCCGAGATCGATTTCTACATCGCCTTCTATCTTTACTCCCTCAAGAGCCTGAATGTCAAGACCCCCGAAGAGGCTTCCTAGTTCAGAGAGTTTAATTTTCTTTGTCATTATTACAACCTATTCAGCACTATTAATCGTCCAAAATAGGGCTGGCTACATATATATTTTTGTTTCAGTCCCGGGCAGGTTTTGGTTCAGATTAAGCCGGACTCGCCCGGCTCATGGAAAGATTTTTCTTATAATAGCCTAATAGCGTATAATTCGGACTGAAAAAATGGATAAAAAAAGCCCTTTCTTCACAGCTTCGGCTGCATCGGTAATGTACTTCATAATTTTTATAATGTTAAAATATCTCCTTCAAATGCGAGAGATAGATTGGCCGGGGGCGTTGCAGGGCGCTATTGTCTTCTGGATCGTTATTTTCGTGGTGCACCAGCTGCTCAAAAGAAGATTCTCGGATTGATCATATCGCACTTGTTTTTACAATAATTTTTTCAAAAACAAGTACACTACATATGCGATTACTAAAATCACTGCTATTCTTATGATAAAAAATGTAAGAGTCCATATTATCCCGAATACAATATAAGCAAGAATCAAAGCAATGATTGCAATAATAATATCTCTCAGTTTCATATTCACATAATTCTTTTCGATGCTTAAATCTTTATCCTGAAAGCTCCAATGGGTTCTTAAAATGCGCATTGGAATCATACTCCACGGACCTGAAATTGTCGATGCAGGCTCAGCACAACGTATAATCGGGATATTCAAGCGGGAACATTATGTTGTAGTAAAGCTTGGCGGGACGATGGGACGGACCGCAGTGCTGGACGCCGGGCTTGAAGACGTGATCGATATTTCACAGGGGCTCACACCCAGTGAGACAATGAACGCGTTGAAAGACAGCATCGACCTTGCAATATTGCTCAACCAGGGGAAAACACCGGAAACAGGAAAACAGTTCGGGCGCATCGTTGCATCAAAACTTAAGACTTCAGCGCCATTTGTTCATGTTGAAAGTCCGCAGCTTTGCGGAAAAATAATCTACTACAGCCCGGGGGCGAAGAAGTGCGCAGAGTACGTAAAAGAAATCCTGGGACGCCATGAGAACTATGACCTTCCCATCGAGCCCGGCAGCCCCCTGCCGCCGGACGTAAGAGTCGATGGCGATACGATCATACGCAGGGTAGCCGGGGCATTTCCCGGTGAGAACATACGCCTCAACGGGATTATTATAGGGACGGCAACACGACCGGAACCCGAGATCGTATGTAAGGATGGCAGGGTCGTTGAACTCAGGGGAGGAATCATAAAGCTGCACGGTCTTGAAAAACTCAGGAACAGGAAAATCGACCTGTTCACTGCAAGAGTCAAGACGGGGAGCATCAGGCGGACAAAGTGCAGACCGAGGATTAAAAAAGTGCCGTCTCAATCACCGGGTAAAACAGTTGCCATAATTGACCATTGCGCAGAGTCCACGTTTGAGCTAATAAAAGGCGCAAGCCTTGTCATAACCGTGGGGGACGACACGACCGCAATAGCCGCTGACATACTGGCGCGTCTGGGCATCCCCGTCATCGGGATAACGGACGGCGACCTGGACTGCATACTTGAGGATACGACTGTGCCTGCAGGGTCGGCCATCATCCGGGTTAGAGAAGGATTTGACGATGTCGTGGGAAAGGAAGTTTTTAAGAAATTGATGGGAAGCGAACAAAAAGTCCGGTTGGAAAGTGACGAATTGCTTGCCAGGGTGCTTACAATTGCTGAAAAATATATAGTAAAAATCAAATATTTCTGAAAATAAGAACCGTGATTAGCCCCATAAAAACGGGACTAATACGGAAATAGGTACAACTTAAATCAACGCAGCGGTTATACCCAGTACGCCTGACTGAATGATAATAGCCACTGTGATTATTACACCGGCCATCTCCAGCGCTACGGCAACATTTCCTTTTTTGAGTTCCTCGAATTCCTCGATACCCTTTGTGAGCTTATCGAGTATGTTCAGCGCAAGATAGATTGCGACGATAGCAAGCACTATTCCAAGGATCAATTGAACGATGCTTACAACTATTATTGCGATGCCTGTAACAGACAGGATGCCAACGCCCAGCGCCGCGGATATCCCTTTTGAGATACCAGAAACACCCGACTGTACAACGATACCTATCGCAATAAATACCGATGCGACAAGAATGCCTACAGCAGTATTGCCTTTAGCGATTTCCTTTTCCTCATCTATCCCTTTAGTTATCTTTCCCAGTACAGAGAAGCCGATATACAGTGCAACGACTGCAAGTATTATGGCGATAACTAACTGGATAATCCCTACAACTGCGTTTATTAATTCCATATTCTCACCTCACGCTTAAAGCGTTCAGGCGTATAATTGTAGCAGGGTAATATAAAATTATTGTGATACCTGTTAATCGAGAAGCTTAAGGGCCTTGTTCGGACAAATCACAATGCAGTGCATGCATAAATTACATTTTTCATGGTTTATCTTTGCGATGCCGTCAATGCGTTCCAGAGCCCCTGTGTTGCATACACTGTCGCACTTTCCGCACTTCATGCATCCGAGCACTATTATAAAGCCTGTCATTACCGCTCATAAGGTATTTATGTTTATAGATATTATGATAGGTTTTGTACAAAATGTGCAAAACACCGGACTGTAGAACATGAGGTCATTATGCCAAGATCAATCCCTGAAATGATACGGGGCGATTTCAAATGCGAGGATATCGCACAGTGTATCCTTGGACTTAAGAGCATAGATATTGAAACCTATAAAATGCTTGTAGCAAGAGGCCCTATGACGGCTGAGGCGCTCGGTGAGCTTCTCAACAGGGAGCGCAGCACGGCTTACCGGTCGTTGCAGAACCTGATCGGATGCGGTCTTGTTCATCGCGAGACCAGGACGATCAGTTCAGGCGGGTACTATTACGAATATATCCCGCTTGACCCTTGCAGGATGAAAGAAATGGTCATGGGGAACATAGATGAATGGTACGATAAAATGAAGAAGCTGGTCGCAGACATCGATAAGGACCTGATGAAATAAAAAATTAAATAACGAAACCGTTGCTAATTACTGATATCATGGCGGTTTTTATCTCCCCTTCCGATGCCCAGGTAAACAAATCCCTCGTTAATAAAGGCATCAGGATCGATAACGTTTCTCCCATCCACTATCACAGGATGCTGTAACCCTGTCAGTTTTTTTATCTTTCTGGGCTTAAGAGCCTGGTACTGGCTGTGCCCGGTGAGGATAGCCACTGCCGACGCTCCTTTCAGGCAATGTCCCAGGTTTTGCGATATTTCAACGCCATTGTACCCGGAAACGTAAGGGTCGTGGACCGCAACTTTAGCGCCTTTTTTTGTCAGCATGTCATAATATTGCCCAGCAGGCGTATTCCTTGTATCGTCCGGGTTATTTATAAAATCCCAGCCAAGTACGGCAATCCTGGAATATTCGATCCTCTTACCTAACCTTGAAAGACCGCTTGCGGTGAGATTATACATATGAGCTGGCATGAAATCGTTTATCCGCCTTGCCAGGACATAAAGCGACCCGGTATCGGGCAGGTGATCCGATTTTGATTCCGACAGCATAGCGCCTCTTTCCTGATGATATGTGTCTTTAGTCAAACAATGCTCTTCCACGCCTGAGCCGGGATAGGGGACTGCCTGTGCTATCCCCTCGCCCTTCAGGCTGTTCATACCGGCTCTTACATCATAAACATTGATTCTCATTGCTTCACAGTAAAGAGCGAGCTGGTTGACCGCAGCTATTTGTAAATCGCGGAACGTATCCCCGGCTATCTTTGTCACTTCGGCTGCATTTGAGTCCATAGCTATTATTTTACCTTTCGTAAGAACCGGTTCATAGAGTTCCACTGCCCTCTCAGTGCTTTCCCTGTTTATCCCGCCCACGATCCTGTCATGCTCCTGTATAGTTTTTATGAGCCTTCCTGCCATTACCCTCTCAGGCGCATGTGCAAGCGCGAAATCCTTTCCGGGAGTAAGCCCGGATTCTTCATGTAAGATGCCGGCTGCCATGCCCTTTGTAGTTCCCGGCATGATCGTTGATTCAAGTACCACCAGTATCCCTCTTCGCAAATGCCTGCCTATCTGCCGCAGTCCTTCTTCCAGCATGCCGGAATCCGGCTCAAGAGCTGCATTGTCCTTGAAAGGTGTTTGGATCGCCACAGTTACTGCATCTACTTCCCTTATTTTTGAAAAATCCGATGTGCATTCAAATTTTCCTTCCACTCTTACTTTTTGTATCAGTTCCTCAAGTCCGGGTTCTTCGCCCTTTAGAGGGCTTTGCCCTTTGTTCAACATCTCTATATTATACCTGGAACTCCGCCGGTCCCGCTGGAGACCCCATACGAAGTCGAATTTATCGGCAAATAAAGCAGCAGAGGGAATCCCGACATACCCCATACCTACTACACCGATTTTCCTGATTGGTCCCCTCTTTCTGAATATCTCTCTGAGTTTGCTCATGACAACACACCCCAATATGTTATAAACCAATACCACATCCCCGTAGATTTTCAGGTATTGGATTGTATTCCTTTTGTAATGGTATCAATCCTTAATAAACTTACTGAAATTGATGTAATGCGCCACCCAAGTCCAATATAATCAACGCCGTTTACATTTTATGCAGAGGGTATATTTTTGTATCTTTATATAGAGTAAGATAGTGGCAATAGGAAGGAAATTAGTAGGAAAGCGAAAATAGTTACTTGTAACTTTAATGATTAATCATAAATGTAATGATTAATATACAAAAATAAACTATATATATGAGAATGACCCATTGGGGTATAGTCATTTGTTGAGGTTGCTGGGTTGGGATCATTAAAGCCAAAAAGCAACAGGATTGCCGGGGTTTAGTAATAAAATTAAATCTTCCTGAAGATGTTGAGAAGCGATGGAATATAAGGGATTTCCTGCCATGCTGAAAACAAAGGACAATGTGAACAAACTTTACAGAGAAGTGCTAACGCAGTATTTATAATCGCTATCAAACGCAAGGGTCAGTTGAAAAGAAGGTATTTTCTACTGATTTTATTTAGTATATATAGATTATTGAGATAGATTATATAACTCTGTGAGGTGAATCTCGATATGGTGAAAGCAATGAAAGAAAATGAGAAAATTATGAAAAAACGCTCTCCAAAATTAAAGGGTGAATTAGATGGAACTTAAAGAAATAAATATACAGGACGGTATAGTCCAGCAAATTGATTGTGACGGATCGTTTGCTGACATCGAAATTGATACGGGGAATGGAAATTATCTCTATTCAAATGTCAACCTTGATATGTTATATGAAGATACGCTTGAAGATATAGAGAATATTTTGGGATATATTCCTGGTTTCATGAAGATCTTTCCCAAAGGAGTACTTGTCCATGACTGGCCTTCATGGAAGAGGGTTGAGGAGATAGACATGGAAAGAGCAAGATACCTGCTAAGTACAGACGAACTGTTAGAAGAAATGCTGGGCGAAACCCGGTGATATGCTGGTGGCACATGGATATATTTGATGTACTGACAGCTATCTCAAAAAGAAAGCTGGAATTCATACATGCGGGTATGGATGGGAATGAAGCGTTGATCAAGGCTGAGTTTGACGTATCTAAAGATTATAACATCCAATTGCTTGATATCAAAAAGCTGGTAGGATTATAATTGCACCGAACTGGTTTGAATAAAACAAATTAAAAGGAATGAACTATATGGTTAAAAGAACTGAAGAAAGAAAAACTGAAGAGAAAAAAGATGTAAACGAAGAGATGAAGGATATTCCCAAGACACGGACTGACAGCTACACAGCCGTTTCAAAAATGTGGGAGGATTCCTATTTAAAATTATACAAGCCCTGGCTCGAATCCACGGGGGAACTGTTTGAGAAGGCAGTTGAACTCTCAAAGGATGCTGCACCGGGAAAATATAAGGAATTTTATGACGAATGGGTGAAAGCTTACCAGAACAACTCCGGTAAATTTTATCAGATCCCGACCTTGGAATCCAGCAAGGAAACATTTCAAAAACTCCTGGTCAGCGCAGAGGAATCGAATAAAATCTACAGGTCATGGATTACCGAGTTAGAGGAGAATTCCAGGGCGACCCGCGAGGTACTTCAGGGTGAACCGGAATCTGCAAAATATAAAGAAGTCTATGATATGTGGATAAAGTCGTATGGAAAAATATTCGATGAGCTTCTTGTACTACCATTCAGGCAAAATATGAAAGAGATATTTGAGAACCTCACAGGCGCACCTGATATCTATTCAGATACCTTTGAGCATGTATCAAAACTATGGAAGGAATCATATGCAAGGCTATACAGGCCATGGATTGACTCCATGCTGAAGCTTTCTGCGAAATCGTCAGAAATCTCCAGGGGGAATGCGAGTCCTGAAGCTTATAAGGAATTTTATACCTTATGGATGGATACATATCAGGAGACCTACGGCAGGTTTTTTGATGCCCAGTCCATGCGGCCTTCAAAGGACGTATTAGAGTACTTCGTGCGGAGTGCAAATGTTAATCTTAGCCTCTACAAGTCCTGGATAGCAACCCTTGAAAAACTGTCACAGAAGACCAAGGAACTATCAAAACAGACCGCTGATCCGGAGGCATATAAAGAATTTTATAATCTCTGGGCAAAAACATATGAAAAGGCATTTGATAACTTCTTTGAGAACACGCCCACGCTCAGCCCGTTTAAGGAGATGTTCGAGCCATTAAAGGATGCGACCAGGATATACGCGGACACATTTACCGCATATCCAAGAGCCTGGTGAAATCATATCCCAACTCCACAGGCGCGGTTTAAATATGGAAAGCTCCGGTTTTGAATCCACCCGGAAATTTTTTGATATCTGGTTAAAAAACTACGAGGCTACCTATGGCAGGCTAATGGATATGCCTGCCCTGGGTCCAGCGCGTGAGAAATCCGAAAAATTGATGAAGGAGTTCTCTATCGGTGTTAACCTTTATGCAGCAGGGATGGATTCCAATATTAACTTCCAGAGCGTCTTCATGGAAGCAATGCGCAGAATGCGTGAAAAGATGGCAACGGAGATGGAGGGAGAGATCAGTCCTGAAAAATATAAAGAATTTTACAAGATATGGGTAGAGACATATAGCGAGACCTTCAAGGAATTCCTGAGCTCAGGTCACTTTGCTTCTGACATGGGAAAATTCATGTCATACTTCATGGAGTTCCAAAAACACAACCGGGAGATGCTTGAAGAGAATTATCTGAAACCGATGAATCTTCCTACGAAGACGGATATAGATGAGATAAACAAAGAGCTGTATTCTCTTAAGAAAACTGTAAAAGAATTAACCGGCAAGATCAAAGAGCTATCTTTGATGAACCCGTCTAAAAAGGGTGAAGATCCCGGGGTTCATCAAACAGAGGAAAAATAGCGCATTCTTTTTTTGAAAAGGAGTACCATGAACGAGCTCGATTTATTAGAAGATTATAAGAAATTCAAACAAGGGGCGGAACTATTTTTGAACTCCCCTGATTTCTCAGTTGGAACAACACCTTCCGAGATAATCTATTGCGAAGATAAGATGAAGCTTGTCCATTATATCCCGACCGTAGAAAAACCACACGCGGTTCCAATACTCATAGTGTATGCGCTTGTGAACCGTTACTACATCCTGGACCTCCAGCCCGATAAAAGTGTGATAAAGAAGCTTCTGGATGAGGGTTTTGATGTATATATCATCGACTGGGGATATCCCACAGGTATGGACAGATACCTTACAATTGACGATTATGTGAATGGCTACGTGAATAATGCTGTGGATAACATCAGGGAGAAGTCAGGATTGGATAAGATAACGCTGCTCGGTGTGTGCCAGGGAGGTACTCTTTCTGTGATGTACGCTGCACTGCACCCTGAAAAAGTGAAAAACCTGATCACCCTGGTGACTCCTGTGAACTTCGACACTGATAAAGGTCTTCTTTACATATGGGCAAGGGGCCTGGACGTAGACAGGATCGTGGATTACTATGGAATAGTGCCCGGGGATTTATTAAATTCGGGATTCTTGCTCACGGACCCGTTCCGGCTTATGATTGACAAGTATGTAGGTATATTCGAACGAATCGAATGCAAGCCGAACGATACAGCTTGCTCGCTTCGCAATGAAGAAACGGTCAAGAATTTCCTCCGGATGGAGAAATGGATATTCGATAGCCCTGACCAGGCAGGTGAAACCTTCAGGCAGTTCATGAAAGACTGCTACCAGAAGAACCTGCTTATCAAAAACAAGATGGAGCTTAATGGAAAAAAGGTTAATCTGAAAAAAATCTCCATGCCGCTTCTTAACGTCATGGCAGAATTTGACCATCTGGTTCCTAATGATGCAAGCGTACCTCTGAACGGCGCTGTATCAAGTTCTGATAAAGAGACGCTGATTTTCCCTACGGGACATATAGGCATCTTCGTGGGCTCCAAATCCCAGAAAGAAGTCTGTCCCGGTATTGCCAGGTGGTTAAAGCCGAGATCTCTTCCGGATGGTACTGAAAACGGAAAGTCGGAAAAAGCCAGGCAAGTGAAGCTTGAACGAAAAAGAAAGAACCGTGGATTAAAGGTGAAATAAGATGAAACTTGAAAATAAGGTTACAATTATTACAGGAGCGGGAAGCGGTATTGGTAAAGAGACTGCGCTCTTGTTTGCAAAAGAGGGAGCTAAAGTTGTTGTCGCCGATATAAATGAAAAGAGCGGTGGGGAAACATTAGCAGAGATTAAGAAAAACGGAGGTGAGGGATATTTTGCTAAATTGGATGTGTCCAATAGGGAAGAAATAAAACAGGTTATTAAAGATGCTGTAGAAAAATACGGCAAAATTGACGTACTGATAAATAATGCCGGTATTATTCAGGATGCCCTCGTATTAAAAATGACAGAGGAACAGTGGGATAGGGTTATTAACGTCAATCTTAAAGGAACTTTTAATTGCATCCAGGCAGTAGTTGAAGTCATGATCAACCAGGGAAATGGTGTAATCATTAATACCTCTTCTATTGTAGGATTAAATGGCAATGTTGGCCAGGTCAATTACGCTGCTGCCAAAGCCGGGTTAATTGGCATGACAAAGACCCTGGCAAAAGAACTTGGAAAAAAAGGGATAAGGGTCAATGCGGTAGCGCCAGGATTTATAATAACTCCAATGACTTCAAATGTGCCTGAAAAAGTTCTTGAAGCGATGAAAGAAAAAACTCCGCTGCGCAGGCTGGGAAAAGCAGAGGATATTGCATATGCATATCTGTATCTTGCTTCGGATGAGGCAAACTTTGTTAATGGGGCGGTGCTTAGTGTGGACGGTGGATTAGTAATATAAAGAACCGTATTTAAATATGGGAAATCGTTAAAAAGGTGAAAAAATGAATAATGTAGTTATTGTATCAAGGTGATACGATGGTAAAGAGATCACGATTGGATGGTAAAATCGCACTGGTTACCGGAGGCGCAAGGGGGATCGGGCGAGCGATCGCTTTGCAACTGGCAGAAGACGGTGCAGATGTTGCTATTAACTACCAGTATACAAAGGAGCAGGCTGAGAAGGTATCAAAGCTGATAGACCAGATGGGAATGATAGACGAATTTGAGAAGTTATCCCTGAAGATAGAGAAAATGGAAACAACGGAGCACGCAAAAGAGGTATCAGAATTAATAGATTCCATGGGCAAGCATTCCTGCATAGTCCAGGCTAACGTCAATGACTTTGAGCAGGTGAACAGGATGCGGGACGAGGTGGTAAAGCAGTTAGGTAAAATAGATATCCTGATTAACAACGCAGGAATAGTCAGGGATAAATCTTTTGTAAAAATGACCCCCGAGATGTGGACAGAAGTCCTGTCTGTGAACCTTGATGGCGCTTTCTACTGTACTAAAGCGGTCATAGAGTGTATGCTTGAGAGGAAGTACGGCAGGATCGTGAACATATCCTCGGTAATCGGGAGAATGGGTAACCGCGGGCAGGCGAACTATGCAGCCTAAAAAGCCGGAATGATAGCTCTTACACAAACACTGGCAAAGGAATTTGCAGGCAAGGGTATAACCGTAAATGCAGTAGCGCCGGGGTTTATAGAGACCGATATGCTAAAAGCGGTACCTAAAGAAGTAATGGAGAAAATCCTCGCCCAGATACCCCTTGGAAGACTGGGGAAAGCGTCCGAGGTAGCAGGGGCTGTGGCTTATCTGGTCTCAGAAGACGGAAATTACATAACAGGCCAGGTAATAGATATAAACGGGGGACTCTACATTTAAAATAGATATGCGAAAAGAATTCAGAAAACTGGTTACAATCGACGAAGCAAATAAAATAATCGAAAGTCTCGATATACAACCCGGTAAAACTGAAATAAAAATTGAGGACTCACCCGGGCGGGTCCTTGCAGAGGATGTAGTCTCTGAAGCGGACGTGCCTCCTTTTAACAGGGCTTCCATGGATGGCTATGCGGTTCATGCTGCTGATACATACGAGGCGCGGGAGGATAACCCTGTACATCTTAAGAGCGTGGGCTCTATTCCGGCAGGAATAAATCCCAAGATCCGCGTGGAAAGAGGCGAGGCTGCTGAGATCGCAACCGGTGCAGTGATGCCATCAGGTGCGGATGCCGTGGTGATGGTGGAGTACACCAGATCCGATAAAGACCCGCTCATTCTCCGTCCTGTTTCCATCAATGAAAATGTAATGCATGCTGGTTCTGATATAATGGTGGGTGAGAGGGTGTTGAAAAAGGGAACAGTTCTCAGTACAAGAGAAATAGGCGTACTTGCGGCGACAGGTAGGAGAACAGTTAAAGTATACGGGCTGGATGTGGGCATCATCTCAACGGGAAACGAGCTTGAAGAGCCCGGAAGCGAACTCGACGAAGGAAAAATCTACGATATAAATTCTTTTTCCGTAGCCTCGGCAGTAAAAGAATGCGGCGGAAATCCCATCCGATACGGTATAGTAAGGGACAATGAAACCGAAATTAAGAACGCTCTGAAAAAGGCTGCGCAGAGCTGCGACATCATTCTTACTTCAGGCAGCACCTCAGCCGGTTCGGGCGATGTAATGTACAGGATTATCGAGGAGAACGGCACTGTGCTTGCGCACGGGATTGACATAAAACCCGGAAAACCCGCTGTGATAGGAAAAGTTTTTGGAAAACCTGTATTCGGTCTTCCCGGATATCCAACTTCTTCACTCACTATTTTCAATGAGTTCGTGGCGCCGCTTATCAGGAAAATAACCGGAAAAAAAGAGGAGAGAACACAGCTCAGGGCAAAAATGGCTGTGCGGGTGCGCTCGGAAGGGAGAAGCCAGCTTCTTCCGGTTGGCGTTATAAGGGGATGGGCGTATCCAGTAGAGAAGGGTTCCGGCGCGATAACCACGCTTGCGGAAGCTGATGGTTTTATTGAAATACCGTCCCACGTGGAAATGGTAGAAGCAGGGGAGACCGTGAATGTCACATTGTTCGGCGAGGTTGATATCCCTGACCTGCTTTTTGTGGGAAGCCACTGCCTCGGGCTTGATACCCTTATTGATATTGCCAGCCTGAAGATGCGCGTTATTAACGTTGGCTCTTCAGGAGGGTTAAGCGCCATAAGGAACGGGACTAGTGATATCGCAGGGGTACATCTTCTGGACGAATCAGGAGAGTACAATATCCCCTTCCTGAAAAAATTCGGTATCAGGGATGCGGTGCTGGTTAAAGGTTATCTGAGGGAACAGGGCTTGATTGTGAGGAAGGATAGCGAGATCGGCAGGTTTGAGGATATTCTCAACGCAAGGATAATTAACAGGAACACTGGCTCCGGAACGCGGGTGCTGACCGATATGAAACTCAGTGAAATCGCACAGCAAAGGGGGATGTCATTTGAGGAGCTTAGAGAAAGTATAAATGGATATCATACGGAAGCAAAAACACACAGTGCAGTCGCTTCGGCGGTAAAGCTCGGGAAAGCGGATGTGGGAGTCGGAATTCGTACAGTTGCGGAATTGAACGGGCTTAAGTTCATCAAAATAGCGGATGAGGAGTATGATTTTGTTATTCCTCTCAGGCTTCTTGAAAGTAGCGGGATTAAGCGCTTCATGGAGGCCCTGCGCTCACAGGAATTCGGGGAAAAACTGCCTCCGGGATTACGGACTTATGAGAGGACAGGAGAAATAATCAGGATATCCGAATAAGACCTGTTACTGTTATCAGGGGAAGATGCTGTTGCACACCTCGTCCACTTTTTCCCTGAACTCTTTCTGGGAAAATCCCAGCATTGCTGCAGCGAACATGGCGCCGCCTGCGCCCACTCCCTCCTTCACATCGCCTGTCTCGTACATCCGAAGCCCCTTGAACCTCGCGCTGCCGAAACCGGGGTCGGCTGTGAATGCCTGGTATCCCAGGATGTCTATCATTTCCCGGAAATTGGCTGTCTTATCGCGGGCAACATAACAGGTCGTGGCTATTGAAACGTCCCGTTCCATTTCGAGAGCTTTAATTATGCTCAGAACAGATATCATCTGGGTTCCGCCCGCGAGGACAGTTTTTGTACCAAGTCCGTCCACGAGACCTGCGGCGGCAGCCATCATAGGGTCTCCAAGACATTCGACTGCAGAAAGAGGTTTATTTTTCAGGTCTCCGAAGGAAATACCCGCCTTCTTCATCCCCTCGCTGACTACCCGGTCTTTAATGCCGAGAGGATTATCTGGAAAACTGCTTGAAACTTTGCCATCGTAACCAAGGGCTCTCATCACACCCAGCGCAGTTGTGGTACCGCCGGGCACGCTTTCGCCAATAATCACAAAATCCGATAACCGGGAAAGCTTCCTGCCAAGAGCCTCAGAGTTTTTGTAAATCTCGGCGGCATCAGGGACAGCATGCCCATTCCGGATATCTCCGCCCGGCTGCGCGTTAATGTCGATAACAGGTATCTTCGGTCGGATGCGAAGCCCGGCATTTATAAAAAGACATGGGATCCCGGTAAGCAGCATTGAGGCCCTTGTCAGCACAGCAGGCGTAGGAGCGCCTGATGGGCACATTGCGGGTTCCTTAATGCTGATAGCGTTGCCGGTCTCAACAAGTTCCGCATCGGCGGCAGGCGTGTAATCCGTAAGTTCAGGGGATTTTCCTGCCGCTGAGATGTTCGGTATTTTTGCAGTTTCCGTGTTAGCCAGGATACATATAAAGAGAGGATTTTTGGGGTTAAAATCCGGACAGGGTTCTACCCACATCTTCCTCCCTATAGATCGCTGGATGTTTCGATATGTATGGAGGCTGGGCTTTTAACCACGTTTCCCATTTTTGCGCCTATCAGGTTTGTTATTCCTTTTTCTGCAGCGATATCCACTATCCTCTGGGTTATAACGCCGTCGAACACTACGCTTGCGATATTGCCGTTGGCATCCTTCAATGCGCTTGCAAGGTCGCGTACGGGCACTTCGCTTATTATGTTATTGCCAACATCGAGCAATCGCGCGCTCAGGGTCCCGCTCAACTGGGAGATATGTTCCCGGAAAGGACTCTCTTTGCTCTCTTTTTGTACCTCTTCCCTGGGCTCTTCTATTATTTTCGGTTTTTCAGGTTCGGCAACAGGTTCAAATTCAATGGGTTCTTCCCTGACCGGTGCCGCTTCTATTTCTTCAGAAGCCGCAGATTCGCTCTTTCCGCCAGCCTTCTTCCTGGTTGCCTCCATGATCGCAACTCTTCTCTTCTTGCTGACCTGATAGTAATCAAATGCCTGCTCAACAGGTATTTTCTGCCTCAATGATTTCAGGATCTCTTTCTGGACAAGTTCTTCAACTCCTTTCCCGTCAGGAGCGCGGGAGATATAATCTATGTCCGCAACCTGGAGCAGTTCCTTAATTATCAGTTCTCCGCCCCTGTCGCCATCTGTGAAAGCCGTTACCGTCTTTTTCTTGCAAAGCTCAACCACAGCCTGGGGCACGTTCGTCCCGCCTACCGCTATGGAGTTCTTGATGCCATACCGCAGGAGGTTCAGCACGTCAGCCCTGCCCTCGACCACGATAATGGCATCCGAATCAAGGACATTGGGTCCCATGGGGATGTTCTCTTTCCCATATGTCGTTATTTCCTCTATCCTGAGAGATTGCCTCACTTCATCTGTGATTTCCTGGCTTTCAGGCAGCATCTCATCGAACATCTCGGAAAGGATCTGCTTTGCACGGTCTATGACTTTTTTTCTTTTTGAGGTTCTGACATCCTCTATTTTCGCGATGTTGATGTTGGCGATGCACGGACCTATCCTGTCTATGGTCTCAAGGCTGGATGCAAGCACGGCAGTCTCGACCTTATCAAGGCTTGATGGGATCTCAATTGTCCCGGTCGATTTGCCCATGTTTGATTTAATGTTCACTTCAAGCCTGCCAATCCTTCCGCTCCTTTGAAGTTCACGGAGATCAAGGTCAGCGCCTATCAACCCTTCTGTCTGTCCGAATATCGCCCCGATAACATCAGGGCGTTCGATAACTCCATCTGCTTTTATCTTAGCATGAATGATATATTTTGTCGTATCTGAATTTTGCATATCTAGTACCCTCCTTTTGAAAAGTAATTAGAAAAAGTTTCATCAGTCTCTGGGCTAAGCTAGTATTGATTTTTACACTAACCGTTAGATCCTGTGTCTGGATTTGCCCTCATTATTTTTCTTCCAATAACGGAAATGACCATCAACATTGTTATATAGGGAACACGAATCATTCCTGTGTACCCTGTGTAATTATGAATGTCTAACTACTTTTCTCTGGGTGATTATTTGCATGGATGATTGTGTCGTTGCATCTATGCAAAGTTAAGCTATAATTGTATGAATACCTTAAAAACATTGTGGTATGGAATTTCTCTGCTGGAATTACTGCAATTATTAAAACCCCTAAAGCCTATAAAAGACATTATGGAACATGAGGATGTGGTATTAACCATCCACCGGCGTCATGTCAAGAAAGGTCTGAGAGAAATAGCAGGAACCTTAACGCATGAAGAGGCAAAGGAGATGCAGAAACTTATCGACGGGGAGTTTGAGAAGATTGAAGGCGAATGGTAGGCTGGCTGCATTTTGAGCATGTTCAGGGTTTACATACACAATTAACTGGCAGGAAAATAGCTCTGAAAGCAACTAAGGAATTTTTCAGCAATTATGAAAAAACCAAACTTTATTGGATAATCAAGCAATCCTTGAGGATTCATGAGCTTTTGAACCCAGTACAAAACTCGATACGAACTATTTTCACCGGTTTCCTCGTGCCTTCCCTATACTTCTCTAAAGCCTCCCAACTCATACCTCATCCTGCTAACATAACTATTCAGGCTCTCAATGTCCTTAATACTCTTCCTCACAAGGATACCTATCCTTGAGCGTATATCCGTATTCGCCACAATACCGTAGAACAGAAGATCATCGATAATCTTCCGCGCCATCATCCCGCCTCTTTTATCCCAGTCGGTCAATACTATTATCTTTTTTCCGCTTTTTGACAACTGCTCCGTGAACTCAAGCAGCGGCTGCTGGGATGCGAGCCTTATCTCGCCGTTTATTCCCAGAGAACGCAGTGATGCAACGTCCCGCCTTCCCTCCACTACGATGATCGCCCCGGTATCTGCAAACGCCTGAAGCTCCAGAATTATCTCTTCAATGCTTTCAAGCCGCTCCATATCTTCAAGGGTTCTGGTATTCATTTATCAGTTAAAACCTTCAGGATATCCTCTGCTCTCGCTCCGAGTATCTTCACAGATTTTTTACTGTTTGTCATGCCCATGATTATCTGGACATTTCTGGAATTAACACCGAACAGGTTTGATAAAAACGATACAAGCTGGTCGTTAGCTCTGCCCTTCTCCGCCTTTTCCGATAACCGGATTTCAATACGCCTGCGCCACGGGTTGTAGCCGTGCACAGCAGTCTCTTTCGCCCCCGGTGAGATTTCAAGGTCAAGTGTAACGCCGTCCGGGGTCTCCTTGACTGCATCTTTCATTACTACTTAATATGACGGGAGTAATATTAATTCTATGGTCGGAATTGCAGCGACAACGCCTAATGGGTAACGACCTCTATGCTTCTGCGCAATTCCTTCATTAAATCTGTCGGAGCTGTTGGTTTTGGTATTGCCTCCACTATGATCTCTTTACCTTTATCCTTCTGCAATGCCAGTTCTTCAACCATGCTCCGATAGTTATCCATGTACTCATCCAGGTTGAATCTGCCCGAGAGTTTATTGACCAGAGTAGATGCAAGTCTTATCTCATCTTCACTGGGGACCGGAAGGTCTTCTAATACTTCTCCGATATCATGTATCTCATCTGAAAAATGAAGTGTGGTAAGCAGCAGCCCCCTTTGATAAGCCTGGATAACGCATACATATTCCTTACCCCGGGTTACGAACCTGCCGACCATAGCCTTGTTATGCAGAGCGAGCACCTTCTGTATAAGCGAATAGGCTCTTTCAGCTTCCTTATCAGGCGCTACGAAATAAAAAGAATCACAAGCGATGGGAGTTATTTCGGAGGTATCAACGAACTTATCAACCGTTATTGCTCCTCCGCCTTCGGGTTCCAGTGCCTGAAGTTCTTTTGGGGCAAACACCACGAACCTGTCCTTCTCAACAGGGAAACCTTTGTTTATGTTCTCATAGGGCACTTCTTTTTCACATTTAGGACACCAGCGCTTGATATTAATTGGAGTATCGCAGACGCCGCACAGGTTCCTGAAATGCACTCTTTTATCTTCAGCGGCTGAGAACAATCTCACAGGGATATTTACCAGTACGAAGTTTATTGTTCCTGACCACACTGCCCGCATAATTATAATTTAACCTGCGCCGTATTAAAATTAGCGGTAGGATAAATATGGCTTTTTATTTCATAAGATCGTTAAGCTTAAACCCGCAGGCTTCATCCAACAGACTAATATGTATATAGAACCATCCTTGGTATAATATAATATGATTAATCTTGGCAAGATTGCTTTTGCTAACTGTGATTTCCCCTACTATGCTATTGAGCACGGCAGGATAGAGGCACCCGATATCAGCATCATTCAGGCGCATCCTGTCGAACTCGCGCGCAGGTTGTTCAACGACGAACTTGATATCAGCCCGATCTCTTCGATAATGTACGGGAAACGGGATAATCTTCTTATTCTGCCCGGTCTTTCCATTACGTCCAATGATTTTACCAAAAGCGTATTGATATGTTCGAATGGTAAAATGGAATTTTCGGATTTTGAAGGAAAGACGCTCTGCATCCCGGAGACTACTGCGAGTTCAGCCACCCTGATCAAGATCATACTGTGGCTCAAAGGCATAGATGTTAAGATAAAGCACTGTCCGGGGACCGATATAGACCAGATGTTAAAGAAAGGGGATGCGGCTTTGTTGATCGGGGACAGCGCCATCCATGCTATCGGGAAATACCGCGTCGTTGCAGACCTGGGCAACGAATGGAAGAAGATGACAGGTAAAAAAATGGTCTATGCTCTGTGGGTCGTAAGAGGAGATTTTGCAAAGCACCATCCGGACAGGGTAAAGCTTGTACTGGACGCACTCCTCCGGTCAAAGGATTACGCTTATAAAAACATAAATGAGATCGCTGATTTCATTGCCAGCGAGAAAAAGATCGACTGCGGCTTCATAAGGGAGTATTTTCATACGCTGAATTATGATTTTGATGCCGAGAGCATGGAGAGCCTCGGGCTTTATTTTAAATACGCAAAAGAATGCGGAGTTGTTGATGATGTTGAACTTCGGTTTTTTGATGACCGGGATTGAGATACAGGATGGTATTGATGGTTAAACCGTTTGCACTGCTCATGTTACTATTGATAGTAGCGTTATCAGGCTGCACAGAAGAAAAACCCGAGCCGGTAGTGAATACAACCATGAACCAGACGCCGCAGCCGACTGTAACTCCGATGTTTACAGTTCCTGAGCCTTCTACGGTCTATGTTGAGATAAGAGGCTCAGCATTTAATCCTGCTGTATTGACGATCACCAATGGCACGACCGTACGATGGACAAATCTGGACAGCGCCCCGCATGCTATCAAAGGGAAAAATTTCAGTTCCCCGCCATTGAATAAAAGGGAAACGTGGAATTATACATTCAACAGGAACGGGACTTTTGAGTACAACTGCTCTATCCATCCTGCATCGGCAAAAGGCAGAATAATAGTGGAATGATGGAGACCTTCTTTACAGATATTACAGATATACTCGTTTTACCGGCAGCCGGTTGTTAAATGCCAGGAAAAATATTCCCGGCATTACGAATAAGCCCTCTCCGCATGCTGTGAAAGATCAAGGCCTACTGCTTCCTCATCATCCCTGACCCGTAGTCCCATGGTCGCATCGATGATCTTGGCAAGAACAAAAGTCATCACAAAAGCATATACCGAAGTAGCCACGACCGCTATCAGTTGCGTTACGACCTGCCCTGCATTACCATCCACCAGGCCTGAGCCTGCAGGATTTACTAAAACGGTTGCGAATATGCCTGCTGCAATGATTCCCCATGTCCCGCCTATTCCGTGGCATGCCCATACATCGAGTGACTCATCTACATTGTGCTTCATGCGGAAGAGCATCGCATAATAGCAGATGACCGCTGCTACAGCACCTATCACTACCGCTGCCATAGGTGTAACGAAACCTGAGGCAGGCGTAACTGCCGCCAGTCCGACCACAGCGCCTGTGGCTATACCCAGGGCGCTCGGTTTTTTGTAATACCAGCTCAATAGTATCCATACCAGTGCCGCTGCACCCCCGGCAGTGTTCGTTACTACGAATGCGTTTGCTGCAAGCCCGCCGCTTGTGACCGCGCTCCCGGCGTTGAATCCGAACCAGCCGAACCAGAGGAGTGCTGCGCCAAGGACGGTTATAGGTATGTTATGCGGCTCCATGGGATGTTTTCCGAACCCTTTGCGGGCGCCTATTACCATAGCGACTGCAAGAGCTGATACTCCTGCGCTTATGTGCACGACTGCGCCGCCTGCGAAATCAAGTACACCCATGTTGTGAAGCCATCCTCCTGTTCCCCATACCCAGTGGGCTATGGGGTCGTACACAAGAGTTGCCCAGAGCAAAGAGAATATGAGGACAGCGCTGAACTTTATTCTCTCGACGAACGCGCCTGTGATGAGCGCCACGGCAATTATGGCAAACATCGCCTGGAATATCATGAATGCTAACGCCGGGATGGTGGCTGCGTAGTTGGCATCAGGCTGCTGACCTACGCCGCTGAGTCCTACCCATTGAAGATTCCCTATCACGCCTCCTATATCATGCCCAAAGGCGAGGCTGTAGCCAAAAATCACCCACTGCACGCTTATCAGCGCCAGGATAGCAAAGCTCAGTATCATGGTCGAGAGAGCATTTTTCTTCCGCACCATGCCACCGTAGAACATGCCCACGCCGGGAATCATCAACATGACAAGCGCGGCGCTTACAAGGACCCAGGCAGTATCGGCTTTATCTATCTGCGGTGCCGCGTATACGGCACTTGCTGATGCTGAAAGAAGAATCGCTGCGAGAAAAACATATTTAAAACGTTTTATAGATATTTTCGTATCCAATTTTGCCACCTCTGAAGGTATACGGATACCTACTGTTAAGTAACTATTATATAAATTTAACTAATCCTGGTTCTGTCAAGTCTACGTTTGCTCTAATATGCTGTCAAAAATCGTTTGCTGTCTGATATTATTTTTTTTAATTATTGTTGTAAGAGCATATTTCAATAAAAACGAAGGAAACGTATTTATCCTGGTAAGTACTTAGTAAGGTTATACGGCTACTAAGCAAATGTTAAGATGTAGTTTTGTGCGTTCTCAGCATAAACTAAGCCAATATCGAGTATTAATATCTATATAGCAACGATTGGTAGCCATAAGGAGAAAAGAAATCATGAAAAAAATAAAAATAAACTTAAAAAGAACTAATGGAACTTTGATGATACCCGTACCAGACCCAGTTGGAGAAATGATGGGGTGGGATGATGGAGACCTCTTAGAGGTTGCATTCCATGAAATTAATAAAATACCTGTGAAAGAAGAACTGGTTGTATCTCCAGAAGCTACTGGAAAAAAAGAGGTTATAGTGAAATTTGGAACGCATGAACCGAAATCAGTTAAACAAAGTGATGTCATAGAAATCCTTGAAAACCCTACACCAGACTTGAATATCTATCGGACAACATATTTTAAGTGGAAAGGGAAGAAATACGGGGTGAAGAACGTCTGTAAAAAATTATTTGGACATAATGAGTTTAATACTCAAACGGGCGCGAAGTACCTTCAAGATTTAGGGTTTCCAACCTTTCACGAGTAAACTATCCAAATTTTATTTTTTTTAGACCCCAGCAAACGACTTTTGACAGGTATTCCGAGCAAACGCAGACTTGACAGAACCCTAATCCTAACGTCCGCTAACCCCTGGAGGATTAGCTGAACCTGATACAAAACACCGCAAAGGGCACGAAGAACGCAAAGCGTAGAGGAGATAATCTTTGCGAACTTTGCGTTCTTTGCTGTGAGAGCCTTATATTCCCTAACTGGTAGCTGGACACTAACACTAATCAACATATGACATTGCTGACTCTGGTGCTTGTATTAACGATTCTATTTGTGTTATCTAAAAAAATGCTACAACCAGAATGATTCTAAAAAGTAGTATTTCGTAATAGTCGAAATTCCGCAACCAGAAGGAAGAGCAATCACAAATCTCATCTCCTCACCTGCCCCCCTATCACCCTGTCCAGCACCCTCAAAAATTCCTCCTTCGCCTCCCTCGGTATAAAAGCCCCTGCCGCAATATCATGCCCGCCTCCCGTACCGCCTACAGCTTTTGCAGCCTCGCCTATCGCAGCGCCAAGATTAAGACCTTTCCTTATGAGGTCATAGTTGCCCCGCGATGAGACTTTCACCCCGCCGTCCGCATCAGCGAAAGCGATTATGGGAAGCTCCTTGTTATTAACGAAGGACGAGCACATGCCAGCCACTATGCCCACGATGGTTTCCCTTATCTTATTCCCCGAATCAAAATACTGCAAATTTTCCATCCGCACAAGCCCTTTCTCTTTTACCAGGGTCAGCCCATCAACAAGGTTCTTCCGGTGATCGTTCAGCAGGGCACATGCCTCCTCGAAGCCCCTGCCCCGGTCGCCCATACAAACCCCAAGCCCTATATCGGCATGGTCATAGCGCGCCGTGGCATTGAGTAGTGTGGAATATTCGGAGGCGTCCCTTACTTCAGTACCTTCGCGCTCCGATAATAACGTATATACCTCGCCCACCAGGCGCTGGACATTGCAGGCAAGAGCCCCCGAATTAAGACAGAGCTGTATAAGGGCTGAGACTATCTGCTGCTTCTCGGGCGGCTCAAGGTCAATCCACCGCCTCCATTTCTCTCCATGCTGGCGTATGCCGATCCGTTTCAGGAATTCTATACTCGCATCCTCGCTGCCCGTGATGCCCGGCAGATAAGGGTCAGAAGAGTATTGCAGCAGCTTGAAAATCGGTCGCGTCTGCTTGCCGAACAGCAGCAGGTCTTTCTCATAGTGCAGGACTCCTTTCCTGACCCCCTCTTCGAGTATGGACCTGTTAGTCCCGACAAGCTGCCCATGCTTTACATGCTGTAGATCCCCGACAGCTCCCACAATGGCAAGACTGGCAAGGTCTTGATTATCGCCAAGCTCAGAAGCCAGAAAATACGTGACGCCCGACCCGCTTATTTCAGTGGCGCCGTTTATGCCGAAAAGATGCGGGTTAAGATGATATTCATGTGTACCCCTGGGCTGGTGGTGGTCCGAAATGACCGCGTTGAGCTTTAACGAGCTGATCGCTTCCAGCATCCCGCTTCCGAGGTCAGTGAATATTACAAGCTCGGGATTCAAATCTGCTATTTCAGCGAGCGATTTCTGGTCAAGCTGCTTGACAAAACGTGTATTGTATTCAATGCCAGATCTTCCCAGGGCTTTTCCCATGATGGCTGCAGATGTGAGGCCATCAGCATCGATATGCGACACAACGAGAGCGGAGGCGTGCTTTTTAATATACGCTGCACATTGCTCAGCACTCGATTGAAGTGTCATAACCACTTGCGTGGTTTTGTTTGGTTAAATATACTTTGGTTGTAGTGCGAAAGTATTATTTCAAAGTTTTAAGAAATCCTATGAGGTCGTTTTTGTATGTCCCCTCATAGCAGGTCTTTCTTTTTCTCTTCAAACTCTTCTTTACTTATCTCTCCTCTTGCATACCTTTTCTTGAGTATCTCAAGCGCAGACTCCGGTCCCCTCTTTGCTGCGCCGCCTTCCCAGAGATATTTAATGAGCAGTACAAGCCCGATGATCACCAGTACCCAGAAAATCAACCCGAGTATCCACCAGCCACCGCCCATACCATAACCGTCCATCATTCCTTGCATAGTTGACCTCCACTAAGAGGCTGTCTGAATATTCTCTATCATGAACTGGAAGGTTTAATTCGAGCCAATCGTCTCACCATCAAGTGAATAATAGCCGCATAAATCATGGCTTCGCTAGACTCTGGTAACCCTTCGTAGTCTT
>CABMIB010000105.1 GCA_902386135.1 uncultured archaeon | reverse complement strand
TCGCCTTTTCCAAGCTTTCTCCTGCTTGTGACCTTCTTTCTCTTGATCCTAATAATAATCCCTCTATCTTTTCTCTATCCTGTATATCTCTGCTTTTATGACCTGTACTTCCTTCGTATGAAACATGAATGTTCTTTTGATAGGAAAATCGATTATTCGATAATCTGTTACGACTGACGGACTAATGAATTTTTTTATGAATTCGCTGCTTCCGGCGTTATGTATGGAGTAAACCACGCTGCTTAATTCGAGGGCTTTCCTCAGAAAAGGGCGGTCGCTTCCCCGTACCTGGGCACCGAACGGAGGATTCATCACTACCGTATGCGCTTTTCCGCACACATCATTTATGTTGCTGCATACGAACTCGACATCAACGCCGAGCTTTTTTGCATTTGCCCGTGCTATCTCAAGAGCGTCTCTATCATCATCAAAACCTATAACCTTTTCTGCTCCCAGGAGTTTTGCCCCGATCGCGAGGACCCCGCTGCCGCACCCCAGGTCATAGACCATATCTGCGATATCCCCTCTCATGAGCGCAAAATGCAAAAGTTCCGCTGCGACAGTTGCGGGCGTGGCGTACTGTTCTTTTGAAGGCTTCGGAGACCTGAAACCCTCTACCTGTTCCAGCAGTATTTCTAGGTGCTTTTTCTTCATGGTTTTTTTGCCATAAAATGAACTGCAGGCATCATGGCTTCCCCGCTTACGTTCACCTGGGCGAAATACTGTCTTGCAAGCGTCTTGATGCCGGTTCCGCCCTCTTCTTTTTCTCTTTTAATAAGGTCCCCGAGCATCAGGAGATGCGACCTCGTATAATCCCTGGGTATCATAATGTCTCGTTTTACGGTCTCGACAGTGATCTCGCTGAAACCATATGCCGAGAGCTTACTGCTTATATCCTCGAATTCATGGGTGTATAGAGCCCCAATGGTCTTTAGCAGTTCGTTGAAAAGCAAGCTTGATCTTTGCGCCTCGTTCTGCGGCACCCAGAGGAGTACCATGAATGAGAATACCGCCTCCTTTTTCAGTACCCTTGCAATCTCCCTGAACACATGACCGAGCATGTCCGGGGGGATGAGATCAAGGTAATGGTAGGATATCACTGCGTCAAAGACCGCATCTTTGAAAGGCAAGTTCACAGGTTTTATTAGAACACCATTTGTCAACTGCCTTGGCTTTGTTATCCCGAAAACCGCGGAGGGGAGTTCACCTGTAAGTGTTCCCCCGAAGTCAAGGATGCGGGAGTTAGGATTCAGATTCGAGCGTTTTATGAATTCCTGTCTGTCTTGTGCTGCGTAGGGCATAAGGGTTTATTTTAGCGTTTTTATGATTTTAATTAGTTGTATTTACATTTCTGGAATTTTCTGGTGAGACGCGCCTGAACGTACAAGCGTACACCAGTGTATTCTCGTCAAGAATAATATTCATGTAACATTCTGCTTAAGTGAAGAAATATTCAAGTTCAATGGATAATCTTTCAATCTCCTTTCTCATCTCAGCCGACATTTCGGTCACCTTTCCTATCATTTCTCTCAAACATTATCATACTATCTTTTGAGAGACATTTACAATCCTGAATTTTCTTTTACGTATCCAATGCTTATTCTTTTGAAATTTATAAGTTATGATAAATTATTTTTCGTTTGCAAAATGCTTCCCCTGAAATATAATAACTCACAGCGAATCGATGTGTTAATATATGTACAGCCCAAAACTTACATAAGGAGGATTTATGAAGAAGTCTTTAGGTGCGAAAACTCTTGTTTATCCTATCCCGGTCTGGGTTGTGGGAACTTACGACAAAGAGAGAAAGCCGAACGTAATGACCATCGCCTGGGGCGGGATCTGCTGTTCCAGCCCACCATGTGTGACCATCTCTCTTCGAAAAGCGACATACTCGTACGGAAATATCATGGGGCGAAAAGCTTTCACGATAAATGTTCCTTCCGAAAAGTACGTCAGGGAAGCGGATTATTTCGGGACTGTCTCTGGCAGGGATGTGGACAAGTTCACCAAGTCCGGGCTTACCAGCGTGGAGAGCGACCTGGTCGATGCTCCGTATGTGAAGGAATTTCCTCTTGTTCTTGAGTGTAAACTGATCCACACCATCGAAATAGGATTGCACACGGAGTTCATAGGCGAGATAATGGATGTCAAGGCAGATGAAACTGTGCTGATGAAAAATGGTGTCATTGACATTGAAAAATTAAAACCTGTCATATTCGCTCCAGATATTGCGAGCTATTACGGGGTCGGCAAAAATATTGGAAAGGCGTTTTCCATAGGAAAGAGATAGGAGAGACGGTAAAAGTAGAGGCATCCCGGATACGAAAACAAGTATGCTGGCAGCAATGCCGTCCAGAAGATTATTCCTGGTCGCGCGGGTTTTATCTATTTTTATCACCTGAACATATTTACAGCCGTCTTAAGGTTAATCGGCTTTATTAAATTAACAAGAGGATCAAAATGGTCGTCATCTGTCAGAATGTGCTTTACATTCTCAACAATTCCGGTTGCAGCAATAAGCGAATCTGCTGTGGGAATATCATATTTCAGGCGTAATTCACCGGCACGTATTGCTATTTTCTGGCTGACATCTACAAAAACCAGGTTGGAAGAGATTAACCGGTCAAGGATACTGTACATCAAATCTTCATTTTTCATTCCAGATGTCTTAACTAATTCTGTGAGTGTAATGACAGAAACCAATCCGGTAATCTTTTTATTCTGCAATTTCCGGGCAAGCTCAAAATGAGAATCTTCTATAAGGAGGTCAGCTATATGCATCGTATCTATTAATATCCTATTCATCTAACTCCTTCTGAATTTTTTTGATATTAGCTTCTCCCTCTCTTCATCATCCTTTCGCATCTCTTCTATTTGTTTTCTCACAGCTTTGGGATCAAGCTGTCCTTTCAATATACCGCATAGTGTTGTAAGGTCTGTAGTTTTGGGTATCATTTTAATACAGCCGCCTTCATCTTCGATGATCAGCTTCTCTCCCTTTTTCAGACCATATTTTTTCCTGATTTCCGCAGGTATGATTACCTGTCCCTTTGTGGTCATTGTTATTGTTGCCATGTATTACACCGCTTACTACGTAGTACTGTGTAGTACATATATTTATCTAAATAACTTTAATTTCTAGCAACATTTCAAGTTTTATTAAGGAGATATATTAACTTCAATCACCGCAAAGTTCGCAAAGAGCGCAAAGCGTAGTAACAATAATCTTTGCGAACTTTGCGCACTCTGCGGTGTAGGTTTTTAAATTTCCTGCTTTTAATCAATAAAGAACACAGATGACACAGATTTGACGGATACGCACGGATTTCCCATTGTCCGTGGGAGTCGGCGTCGTCCATGCATACGTATTTTACCCCCATTCCTATCCCCCAAGCGCAATAACAACACCCGTAATCACTGCACCCACACCCATCATAACAGCACCCGTATGGAACTTATTTCTTCCCACATAGCCTCCCCATCTGTACCCGATAGCAAAGAGCATGATAAGCACGATAACACTGGAAAATCTCATAGCCAAGATGCCATCAAATAACAGGAACGGTAAAAGCAAAGGCATCCCGGATATGAAAACAAGCGTGCCGGCAGCAATCCCGCCCAGGATATCATCTCTGGTCGCACGGGTATGATTTTCGATAGGCCTGAGGCGAATCAGAATGTGTTGTGCTACCTCATGTCTCTCGCGCTCGCCCAGGGTATCCACGATCGTACCTTCAAGCTCTTCTTTTATCGTCCTGATATCGCACCCTTCCCCCATGCATGTGGAAGCCTCCTGCGCAGCAAGCGCAATCCTCCCCCTCTCAAGGAGGTTGCTGTAAACATATATTATGCCATCAACTATTCCCCATGCAACGCACGCGCCTATCCCGGCGCTTATAATGGCTTTAGCTGAGCCTGTCTCAAGCCAGACAGTACCCGTAATAGCGAGCACCATTATTAGCCCGAAAAGTATCTCAGAATGGCGGTCCGAAGGCGAAAGAAGAGAGCGAAATTTCATCATAGGAGCTACCTCGTCCGGAATACTATTGGCCCGAGTTTTTCAGGGGATTATATCAGTTTAATAATCTCTCATTATTCAATAATCTTACCTGCGACCTCTGCTACACGCAAGCCGACATGCTTTGCCATTGCCAGTCCTATCTCGTCATTTATGGCATCGCCCTTTGTTCCTGCTTTTGCGCTTCCGCCCATACCGTAGTTGTTGCCCACAACGATCATGCTCTGCATAAGCATCCACTGGAGTATGGAATTTACAGTGAAAAGCTGTCCTCCATCCCTGCCCCCGCCTACTGCTATGGCACCTCCTACTTTGTTTTTCAGCAGGAACTCAGGTCCGCCGGGAACGCCCGGTCTGTCCACAGGTACGCCTTTTGAATATCGCAATATCACGCTCCTGTCAAAAAGAGCCTTGAGCTGGGCGGTCACTGAAAGAAAATATACCGGGGAGCCTACGATTATCCCGTCCGCTTCCTTTATAGCTTCATAAATACGGGGCAGGTCATCATCTTTTATGGCACATGTTCCCTTTGAGTTTTCAGTGCGGCATGTCCCGCAGCCGTTGCATGGTTTGATCTTCTTGCCGGACAGGGCGATGAACTCTGTTTTCGCACCCATCTCAGAAGCTGCCTTCAAGGCTTCCCGTACAAGTATATCGGTGTTGCCTTTTGCTCTCGGGCTGCCGGATATTCCTACGATTTTCATGATTCAACTCCTTTTTAAGATAAATTCTTAAATTAAATGGGATGGTACGATAGTTAAATTAAATATTTAATAATTTCTGCGAAAAATTCGCAAAAAATGGCAAGATGGCTCGATACAGTTAAACGGAATGCGTACGTATTTTACTCAGGGATAAATCCAACGCATGGCGTAGATGTAAAACCAATATCGTTTGCGAAGTCCTGAAATCGGGATACTGCAGCGTTCCGGTGGATGCTCTTTAGTTCTTGTAACCATCTTTTTTCTGATGGTTTCCATAATCAGGTTACTTTTCAACAATATCTCGTTTGAAATTCTCGACGAGAGCAAGCACCTCTTCTTTTTCTTTTTGAGGTACCTTTGATTTATCCAGCGCAGTAGCCATATATTTCATATTTGCTTCCCACTCACTTTCGGTGATACCGAGTCCAACATGCGAAGTCTTCATATCACGACCCATGTAGTAACAGGGACCGCCTGTAAGCGCGCACAATATATCGATATTTAATTGAAGGTCACGGTTTTTCTTGTCCGTACCGCGACCGCCGGAAAAACGGCTGAATTGCGGGTCTGCACGGATTGCACTCACGTAATCATTAACGACTGCTGCAATCACATCATATCCACCTAGCCTCTTATAGAGCGACTTTTCTGATTCCTTCTGGAATTTTTGCATTGTTTCCCCCATTGAATGTTCGTTTATATAGCAAGCGAAATGCTTGAACCCATAATGCTGTATGTGGTTTTTCTTTTATAAGCATTGTGGAGCTTTTTACGAGGTATATACGAAAATCTGCTGATGTCGCTCATACCTGGATCTTTGAAAAGAGATAGCTTCCGACTGCAAGGAACAGCGCGGAAACGCCTGCAAGCACCAGGAAATCGATGCCGAAGCCAAAATATATCTGGCCTATGAGCGCGCCTCTTAAACCATCCACGCCGTAAGATAGTGGATTCAGGCTTGAGAACAGGATAATCGCTTCCGGGAGACCTTGAAGCGGAAATAGTGCGCCCGATAAGAAAAACAGCGGCATGACCAGGAAATTCATTATCATCTGGAATCCCTGCATATCTTCCAGAAGCGAAGCTATAGCCGTTCCCAGGGCAGTGAACAGCAGAGCGATAAGTGCCATTATTAAAATCGCAACAGGCAGTAGCACATAATTTGTCGGCCTGAACCCGGCAACGATGGATATCAGCAATACGATAATTCCCTGTATAGTGGCTACCGTGGCTCCACCCAGAGTTCTGCCGATCATTATATCAAGCCGCGATGCCGGGGCTACCAGTGTTTCTTTTAAGAATCCGAACTGCCTGTCCCATATGATCTCTATGCCAGAAAAGATAGATGTAAAAAGAATGGTCATGGCAATGACACCGGGAGCCAGGAACTCAAGATAGTTGCCCTGCCCTGCTTTCTGGAATATCGGCCCGAAACCATATCCCAGGGCAAGCAGGAAAAGCAGCGGCTGACCCAGGGAGCCGATTATCCTTGAATGCGAGCGCATATAGCGCTTGAGCTGCCTTAACCAGAGGATGTAAATAGTACCCATATATCATCTTCTCCACAATTTGCGGATATTCCGCATCTGTTCAATGCTGCCAATTTCTTCCTCCCGTATCCTGCGCCCCGTAAGGGAGAGAAAAGCGTCCTCAAGAGAATTTGTATTGGTCTGTTTCATTAACTCACCCGGGCTTCCCTCTGCGACGATCGTGCCCCTGTCAATGATCGCAATGCAGTCAGCTACCCTTTCTGCCTCCTCCATATAATGAGTTGTAAAAAATACAGTGATGCCTTCGGTGCGGTTCAATTCCCTGAGATAGCCCCAGATATGGTTGCGGGTCTGCGGGTCAAGACCAAGCGTGGGCTCATCCAGGAATAAAACTTCAGGATGATGCAAAAGCCCGCGCGCTATCTCAAGCCGCCGTTTCATGCCTCCTGAAAAATGCTTCACAAAATCATTTTTCCTGTCCCACAGTTCGACGAACTTAAGAAGCTCTTCGATCTTTTTTGGAAGTAACTCCTTTGGCACTTTATATAGGACGCCGTGGAACTCCATATTCTCGTAAGCGGTGAGTTCCTCATCAAGGCTTTCGTCCTGGAACACTATCCCGAAAGAGCGCCTCACAGCATCCTGGTTTTGAACGGGGTCATAGCCGTTCACAAGCATAACCCCGCTCGTTGGCTTAAGAAGCGTTGTAAGCATCTTGATAGTTGTTGTTTTTCCCGCCCCGTTAGGTCCTAAAAAAGCAAATGTTTCTCCCTTTTTCACTGAAAATGAAATTGAATCAACGGCGGTAAAGTCCCCGAACTTTTTTGTGAGCTTTTCAACCTTAATTGAGATGTTGTTTTCCGAATCTAACCTATTGTTTCGATGAGAGCCTGCCTCTTCCAAGATGACTGACATAAACATAAATTACACTTCCACGATTCCCTTTACAATACATATGCCTGTTCCGATGCTTATAACTGCTGTCATTTTAATAAATTAACTCTGTTCCCGGAATAAATCCTTATATTAATCAGAATGATACGATATAAACTCATATATTTAATATTATGTGCGAAAATTTCGCAAAAAACGATATAAGTATGGTCATCAAAGGAGTATTTATATGGCATTTGCAATTGAGATCAAACAGCTCATTAAGATTTATGACCGCCGGGTTTTATCTTATCCTGCCTCTTGCGAACGAAGCGAATATACCGATAAAGCAGAGGATTGCGAAAACCGTGAATGCTGCTTTTTCACTTCTTATATAGAGGAAATAGTTCTCAGGTGCTATCCGGACTTTGCCTACATATATTGCCAGTATCAGCGTGGCAATTCCCGTACTGAGCATCTGCCCTGTCAACCTCATAGTTCCAAGGGTCGCGGAGGCCACCCCATAAAATCTTTTCTCAACAGAACTCATGACTGCGTTCGTGTTTGGAGATGAGAAAAGGGCAAATCCGAAACCGATGATTACTAAACTTGCTACTACATATCCTAACGCAGTTCCTTCATTTAAAAAACTGAAAAGCAAAAGCCCCAGTGTCGTAAAAGCCATCCCTATTGAAGCGACAACCCGCGGCTCGACCCTGTCTGAGAGCCAACCTGCAACAGGTGAGAAAATAGTCATTATAATGGGCTGTGATACAAAAATAAGGCTCGCATTCTGGGGGCTTAGCCCTTTCACATCCTGCAGGTAAATCGTCAGGAAAAACGCTACTGCGAACGTTGCGCTGTAATTGATCAGGGCGGCCAGGGTAGATAGACTGAAAACCGTATTGTTCCTGAAGAGGTTCATATCCAGAACAGGGTTTTTCACATTTAATTCCCACCTGACAAAAGCAGCGAGCCCTATAATGCTGGCAAGGATCAACAATGCACCATAAGTCTCTGTCAGCGAGGAAAAACCATACATCAGCGCCGCAAGAGAAAAACCGTAAATCGCAGAGCCTGTCACGTCTAATTTCTCTCCCTTTGCATCGGCCCACTCTCCTTCCAGTTTCCACAGGGTCAGGACAATGATTATTAACTCCAGCGGGACGTATGAAAGAAAAATACTTCTCCAGCCAAAATATTGTGTTAAGAAGCCGCTTACTACCGGTCCGAGTGAGAGCCCCGAATAAACTCCGGCAACGGTTATCCCAAGCGCTTTACCTCTCTCTTGCGGAGGATATACCGAGGTCAGGATCGCCACGCTTGTGCCAAATATCATCGCTGCCCCGATACCCTGCACAATCCTGAGAAGGATAAGCTCAGTCTCGCTGAATGAAAACGCCAGAAGAATAGATGCAACAATATCTATCGTTATACCGTATTTGAAAATCTTTTTCCTGCCATATATATCAGCTATCCTTCCGAACGGGACAAGGAAAATCGCTGCCGCTAAAAGATATGCAAGAGGGACCCAGCTTAAAAGGACCACATCCATGTTAAATTCCTCCCCGATGGAGGGAAGCCCTATGAACACAGAGGAGCCCATAAAAGGTGCAAGGAATGAGCTCAACGTTGTTATAAGCAGCACGACTTTCTTGTTTACGGAATTATTCATATCTTCACCTGATGCGTTATATTATATGGGAAAAGATATAATAATTACGTATCATTGACAGAAAGGGAAACAGGATATTGAAAAACAGGGTAGCTAAGGCATAATTTCATTTTTTTGGAACTGCTTTCAGGAGAATTTCAGAGAATTCTTATATGGTCTTTCATCCAGTGACGAGTTATACATGTGGTAAGCATCAGTACTGGTTATAATTGGTCTGCTGGTTACCCGTAGCTGGAATCAGGTTTACATATACAATTAATCAATCAGTATGAACGTCCGAATATTATTACTCCTGCTGATAATGCTGATAATACCAGCGCATGCACAGGAGACTATAAACGAGGAGCAGCTATTACTTAACGGGTATGTGGACAGTTCCGGGAAAGTCCTCCTGACGGGCTATGCCACACCTGAATCTCTGTCTTATATGCCTTTTTTGAATGGCACTCAACATACCTTTGATAACAGTACCAACCAGCTTTATGCTATGACAGATATGCTGACATCAAAGAGCGCAGACACATGGTCGCTTAACTTCTCTTTAGATGGTTATTACTCTGATTATTCTGTAACATTTTATCTTCCGCCCGGTTCTGAGATAACAAAGTTTGAGATACAACCCGAACTTAATTATCAGTTCCAGGTCAGGGAAGACTCGCTTACTTTATCCATAGAGGGATACAGGGTAATCTCGCCATGGATTAAAATGGATTACAAACTACCGGCGGATGTACCGGGTCAGTCAAAAAGTCCAGTTACCTCCTTGCTTTCAGTATCGCTAATTATTATCCTGGTTGCCGGAGTTATTTTCGCATTTTATAGACGCAGAGTGAAGAGAATAACTGTGAATCCTGAAAAGAGGGAATCCCAAAACCAGGAGAATCCTGAAGAGAAGGGGCACCAGGACCAGGAAATAAAGGTAATCCCTGATACAAAACCTCAAACTAAAGAAATTCACAGCACGGGCGAGATGCAGAAGGTCATAGACACTCTCTCCGATAAAGAGAAAGCGATAGTTGGCTTGCTGTTAAGGAACGGCGGTTCTGTAACACAGGCTGACATTCGATATGAGACAGGGATTCCCAAATCTTCGCTTACAGGCATAATAAATGCTCTAAATAGGAGAAAAATACTAAAAAAGCGTGAATATGGAAGAACAAACATTATCGAACTTTCAGAATGGTTTTTATCAGAAAAAGAACTCAAATAAAGCTTATTTCATGCAAACGTTCAGCATCGGAATTAAATATCGTTCAGTCCAAGTGGGCATTTGAGGTGAATAAAATGAGACTAGCTATAAAGTCAGCTATATTATTTGCTGCCGTTATTCTGGTTCTGGCACCAACGGCAGTAACTGTGTTTGCACAGCCATCAGGTATGGGTATTGGTAAAGAAAGAGGACATGCAAGGCTGTTTGCTGAGCCTTTGCTTATAGGACACGGATTTGCACTGCAAGGAGATCAGTATCATGTCCTAGATGTGAGTGCTACAAAACTAAGTAATATATCACCGAGTTTTATCCGTTCCCTGCTCTCGCAGAATAAGAGCCCTGACGAGATAGCAAAAGAGATACAAAATAATACGCAAATAGCAACCAGGACAACGGCGCATCTCAGATTTGCAGGTCAGGCGTATGCCCTCAACGTAACAGGCTATGATAACCAGTCCCTTACAGGGGATGTACTGACGCTGCCTGCGCGGGGGGCGAACCAGACGGGCTTCACTCCGGCCACAGTGGGACACATCTCGCTCTCGATATCAAAATATGAAGGCGAATCGCTCTCAACAGGCACTCTGACCATGAACGGCACGGATTACAAAGTGCTTCTGACCTCTCCAATGAGACTCAGGGAATGGTAAAAAAGATAGTATTGGATTCCCGGTGAGGAATCCATTTATTTCTCTCGCAGCATGAAATGTGACAATATCAAAAAGAGAGAAGAAGGAGGTATAAATATATTATGAATAGGAAACCAGTAGTAGTATTACTTTTGTTAGCATTAATAATTCTTGCAGGAGCACCGGAGTCTTTTGCACGCCCCCAGTATCTTACAAATCTCACTGCAGTGTATGGCGATGGTTCATGCGGCACCTGCCATGTTATAGCTTCAGGCGATGGGCAGCGCGACTTTAACGGGACGTTCGGACAGCACAATTCTTCCAATGGAACGTTCGAACGGCGCGACCCTAACAGAACATTCGCAGCGCGCAGTTCTAACGGAACGTCCAGGCAGCGCAACTCCAACAGGACTTTACCGCTCAACTCTTACGGAACATTATTTAAGAACCAGCCTGACCATGCTACCGATCCCGGTGCAGCCCTGATAGCTATAGGTCAGCCACCCGCAGCAGCCCCGGAAGATACAGCGCCCGCAGGGGCTCAGGCAGCTCCAGGGTTTGGATTTGTGGCCGCGCTGGTCGGATTATTTGCATGTGCTCTGCTGGCAAGGCGGCATAACAAATGATGGAAACTATAATGGAACTGCAGGATGTCTGGAAAATTTACAGGATGGGCGAAGTGGAAGTACCGGCACTTAAGGGAATAAGCGTTGAAATAAAGAAAGGGGACTTTGTGGCTATTATAGGCGCTTCGGGAAGCGGCAAGTCAACAATGATGAACCTGATAGGCTGCCTGGATATTCCCTCCAGAGGAAGAATCTATCTTAAATCGCAGGACATCAGCACATTAAGCGAATCAGACCTGGCATCGTTCAGAGGTAAGACTATCGGTTTTATTTTCCAGCAATACAACCTTATCCAGTCGATGTCTGCTTTTGAGAACGTGATGCTTCCACTGGAATTCCTGGAATATAATGATAAGGACGCTGCAAACAGGGCAAGGGAAATACTGACATTAGTAGGATTGAGTGACAAGATGCACTATCGTCCGACGCAGCTTTCCGGGGGGCAGCAGCAAAGGGTGTCTATAGCAAGAAGCCTTGCTAGTAACCCCGAAATAATCCTTGCGGATGAACCGACCGGAGCCCTGGACAGTGTTACAGGCAGAGAAGTCCTGGATATGCTTCACAGATTGTGGGAAGAGCAGGGAAAAACGATCATCATGGTCACTCACGACCTTAATCTGGCAAAATATGCTCACACAACAATTGAACTGAAAGACGGACAAATAATGAGAATATCTGAAAATAACGAGGTAAATAAAAAATGAAAAAAATAATGTTTCCGGTTTTAATAATACTGGTATTGACAGCTTACACCCCTGCAGTTCATGCGGATTTAGCAGGGTCAACAGTACTATCAGTAAGCCTTGCAAATTACGACCCTAATCCTGCTATCGCAGGAAATGCCGTGGATGTACGTATAGGTATAGAGAATATTGGCGGTACGACTACTAACGATCTTATGATGGAAGTTGTACCAGAGTATCCTTTTGAGCTTGTACCCGGTCAAAGCGCAGTTCAGGATGTAGGAATAGTTCAAGAGTATCAGGCGGATTCTAATGCAAATATAAAAATCGTAACGTACCATATGCAAATAAACAAGAACGCTCCGGCAGGAAGTTATGAACTCAAAGTTAAGTATTATGAGGCGGGTTCAACTCAGGTGACCGAGAAAAGCCTGTCCCTTGATGTGAAGAGCAAAGAAAGTGCTGAAGTGATCCACATTGACCAGACGCTGCTCGTTCCGGGAAAGCAAAGCAGCTTAAAATTCACAATCAATAACGTCGGGAATGCTCCCCTGAGGGATTTGACTTTCAGCTGGGATAATGATGATAAGATCGTTCTTCCGGTCGGGAGTGATAATACCAAATACATCAAATACATTGATATTGGCAATGGCACTGACCTGGATTACCAGGTGATGGCAGATACTAATGCAGTACCGGGATTATACAAACTGAACCTACACCTGACTTATGAGGATTCAATGTCAAATCAAACGAAAACAATAAACACGTTTGCCGGGGTGTATGTTGGCGGAGGGACAGATTTCGATGTGGCATTCTCGGATAATGCAAACAGCCAGATGTCTTTCAGCGTTGCCAATATCGGAAGCAATCCTGCAAACTCGGTATCAGTGGTTATTCCCGATCAGCCAGGCTGGAGCGTAAGCGGCTCAAATTCAGTCATCATAGGGAATCTGAACAAAGGAGACTATACGGTTGCAAGCTTCAAGTTGCAGTCGCCATTGAGTAATATGAATTCCCAGAATGGAACTGGAAGAAGCAATACCAGCTTCCAGGGAAGGTCTATGCAGAGATCAATGAATGGCTCATCTGATACGGTACACGTGCAAATAGCCTATACTGACACCATGGGAGAAAGAAACGTCGTTGACAAATATGTCAAAATCGGACTCCAAAACATCGCATCTGCGGACGGACAAGCTGGTTTTCAGGGACGAAGAGGAGCCGCACAACAGGCAAGTGTACTTTCCGATAACATGCTGTATTTCTTCGGAATAATTGTGCTTGTTGGCGCAGTTGTAGTCCATAGGAAGTACAAGAGCCGCAAACTGCTTGATCCTGATTTCAAAATGAAGGATTTATTCAAACACGAGAAGAAAGGATAATTTCCTGCGGGTCAAAATGAAACTAAATAAGTGTTTCAAGCATGCGTTTAATATGGTGCTGCACAGCAAGCTGCGAAGCTGGCTGACTATAACGGGCATAGTTATAGGTGTTGCTGCGGTTATTGCGATCGTGTCGATAGGAGACGGGATGCAGCAAACACTGAATGCACAATTGAATGCTCTTGGCGGAGATATCGTGACCATCTCACCCGGCTTTGAACGGGGCGGGGGCATGTTCTTTATGAGAGGCGGCGGGGGAGGAGGCGGAGGTTCTTCCGCACCCCAGGCAACGACCAAAGCAATAGTACTGGGCAGGAGTGATCTCCAGGCATTGAAGGGTTTACCTGATATTGCGCTGATAGACACAAATATCAGAGGTAGTGTGAATATATCCTATCTTGGCAAAACAGGCAAAGTATCTGTAACAGGCGTTGACCAGAAAGTATGGTCTCAAATTACAACAATTGCAATAAAAGATGGCCGGATGCTTGATTCTGCTGATCAAAATGTCATAGTTATCGAAGGAGGGCTTGCATCCTCTTATTTTTCCCAGCCTATCGGAATCAATAAGATGGTTACGATAAACGGCGGTTCTTTCAGGGTTGTGGGAATTCTTGATGACTCGGGCACCGCTGTCTACATGCCGATCCAGATGGCATACCAGGTGATTCCAGACAAGACGGTTGATATCTATGACACACTTGTTGTAAAGATCAAGGACCAAAACCAGTTAGATGAAGTAATCACGAAAATCCAAAACAAACTTATGACTGCAAGACACGTCACTCAAAATAAAATGGATTTTTCAGTCACTTCAAGGAAGGAAATGCAGCAGGCAAGAGCAGCTACGATGAGTTCAATGAGTAATTTTCTTCTTGCAATTGCAGCGGTTTCATTAATCGTCGGTTCTATCGGGATTGCAAATACCATGTTCACTTCTGTCCTTGAAAAGACTAAAGAAATCGGGATAATGAAAGCTATCGGTGCACGCAATCCTGACATTTTGCTCATATTCCTGTTCAATGCAGGATTTATCGGGCTCGTTGGTGGAATAATTGGCATTATCCTCGGAACAATGCTTTCTGGCTTCATGCCTGCGCTTATGGGAGGTGGTCTTCCCATGACAAGAGGGGGCACAATAGTGACATTGAACTCAATAATTATGGCATTGTCTGTATCAGTTATAGTGGGAATACTTGCGGGATTAATTCCTGCGTACCAGGCATCAAAATTGAAGCCTGTTGATGCCTTGAGATACGAATAATGAATAATACAGAAAAACGAAACGATATCAAAAAGGGAGCCTGCTGACAGCCACAGGGCAACTCTATCCTTACGCCGCTATAGCCGGTATGATTATAATAGAGCAGGTACCAGAAGCAATTGATGCCAGGCAGTGTATAGAGATAAATACAGGTATAAATGTCAAATATATCTCCGATAATATCGATAATATTGATACTGATGACATCCTGAAGTATGCCGTGTTAAAAGCCTATCATGATATTGGTCAATGGAAAGAAAATGACTGGAGAAAGGATAAATAAAAACATTTCAAGAGCGATATTGTCATTAGTCATACTTACCGCGCTGATAACAATCAATGCAGGAGCTGCTGATAATAGTTCTTCCTCTAAAGTGATATACGCTTTCTGGCCTTACTGGACGGATTTTCAATCGTATCAGCCTGACTGGGATATTTTGAGTTATGTATCTTATTTTTCCATTGAGGCCAATCCTGATGGAACATTGAATACAAGTAACATCGGAACAAATTATTATAATGTCAGGGATGCCGCCCATGCACATAATGTGAGTGTGACCTTAACCATCGAATCCTTTAATCCGGATGTGCAGGATTCTATCCTTGCCGGCAACCAGAAAGAGCTGGCAGTGAATATACTGCAAAAAATACAGTATTATGGCGCAGACGGCGTTTCTATAGATTTTGAAGGTATCAGGGACACAAATTCAATTACCCATGAATCAAACAGCATCCTGATGGGGAACTTTATGAGGACTTTATACGATACTCTTAAGAACGCAGGCCCTGGCTATCATATCTCTTTTGCTGTCCAGCACGGCGTTAACAGCGTATATCACAACGCCACTTTATCGCAATACACAGATGCTATGTTCCTTATGGGATACGATTATCACTGGTTAAATGGCCCTTCGACAGGTGCTGTCTCCCCTTTCAATGATGCAACTCAACAGGATGTTGAAGACTCTGTAAAAATGCTCGAAAAATATTACCCATCTAATAAAATAATACTGGGCCTGCCATTCCATGGTTATGATTGGCCTTCTTCGTCAGATGAACCAGGCGCAAGTACCACAGGAGCAGGTACGGCTGTTTATATGAAAAACGCTACTGTGAATGCAAAAACATACGGAAGGATATGGGATTCCGTTTCTCACACTCCCTGGTATAGATACCAATCCAGTGGCACCTGGCATCAGGTCTGGTACGATGATGATGAATCTCTTGGTTTAAAACTCGATTATGTCAACTCTGAAAATCTCAGAGGTACGGGCTTCTGGGCTCTGGGGTATGAAGGTAATAATGCGACCATCTGGAATGTAGTAAGAGAGAAGTCTAAAGCGGCTCCAGCAACTCCCGGATTTGAGTTAACGGTTTTTCTGGCGGGATTCTTTTTCAGTTTTTGCCTCAGGTCAATTCTAAAGAGCTGGCGTCATTAATGTTTATTAAACAGATTCACTGCCCGACTTCACCCCGCCCCTCCCACCATCGCCCTTTTGACCAGCAGATGCGGCGACCCGTCGCTCACAGGCACAAGCTGCCCCGCCTTCCCGCACCTTCCCGAGTTCATCTCGCGATCATTCCCGACAGCGACCACGTTATTCAATATCTCAAGCGTATGCCCGGACAGAGAAACATCCCGAAGCGGCGTGGTAAGTTCGCCGTTCCTGACCATGTACCCGCGCTCGGCATTGAACTGGAACACACCTTCGCCGGGATTGACCTGGCCGCCGCGTGAGCCTTTCAGATATATCCCATCCTTCAATTCGCTAAGCATTTCATCGAATTTCATCTCGCCGTCGCCTATGAACGTGTTGCTCATCCGGATGACCGGGCGGGCATATCCCTGGGCGCGGCAGTTCCTGCTTTTGCCGCCGAGAATACCTGCGGTCTCGCGTGAGTGGAGATAGGACTTCAGCACGCCGTCCTGTATCAACGTCGTCCTCTTTGACTCCGCCCCCTCATCATCGAAAGGATAATAGCCGAATTCATGAAGGGACGGATCGTCATATGCTGTAATAAGAGGCGATGCTATCTGCTCGCCTATTTTACCTGCAAGTATGGAATTACCTTCCATCACGTGGTCGGCTTCAACCGCATGACCGACAGCCTCGTGTATGAACACGCCTGCAAGCTCCTGGTCAAGTATTACTGGGTAAGTGCCGCCCTTTGGCGTTTTTGCAGAAAGCAATTCTATTGCGGTGCTGGCGGCTTTGCGCGCAAGCCCGAACGCATCGTGCTTTTTAAAGATCTCAAAACCCGATACCCCGAAGCGGCTCTCCCTGCCAATCTGGTACATGCCTTCGGACATCGCAATTGCGCTGACCGAAAAACCCGTCCTGTTCAGGGTATATTCGCAATCCAGCCCTTCAGAACTTGAGTAACTGACCGTAGTAAGGGATTCAGAGTAAATAACGCTCGTGCTTTTAATCCCATCACTGAGCGCTTCTTTTTCAAGCTCCACAAGTAATTTTACCTTGTCCTCGATAGAAATGTCCCTGGGGTTTTCAATGACCTGCGGAAGATTACGCAGCGTCGGCTTTTCTACAGGTGCAAGCTTTATCGGCGCCCGGTGGCTCCTGTCTCTTGCAGCCTCAGCAAGCTTCCTGGCAGAGGCAAGCGCCTCGTTCAGGTTCTCGGGATTATCCTGCGAGACAAAACCCCATGTTCCTCCGCTGAGGACGCGCACAGCCGCCCCGCTTGAGAAATTGTTAGAGATTTCCCTGACCTCGCCATTATCAAGGATAATAGCCGTGCTGATGCTCTTTATAACACGGGTATCGTAAAAATCCATGTTATCTCACAGGGCTGCAACCGGGCGGCTATCGGGGATAGCTATATTTAATTTAGTTCTTGAGGCAAGTTTCTTCAGGGTAGCTATGAGACCTTCCTTATCTACACCCACGAGGCTGTATTCCAGCACTTCTTCGATATCCGTCACAGGGATGATTTTTATCATATCCTTGAACTCGTCCTCGATGAGCACATCTCCGAGGTTCGATTTGGGAATTATCACGGTCTTGATCCCTGCCCGTGCCGCAGCTTCAATCTTGTAAGTGACGCCGCCGACCGGAAGCACATCGCCGCGAACTGAAAGCGAGCCTGTCATCGCAACGCTCTGGTCTATGGGGATTCCCTGGATAGCCGAAAGTACTGCAGTAGCTATGGATATGCTGGCAGAATCGCCTTCTACGCCTTCATAAGTGCCCACGAACTGGATATGGACGTCCATCGCCGATATATCCTTGCCGGTGGTCTTCTTGATCAGCGCGGAGACGTTCTGTACAGCTTCCTTTGCTATGCTTTTCAGCATTCCGGTGGCTATGATGTGGCCTTCGGACCTTGACTGGGTGGGCGTAACCTCAGCTATTATAGGAAGGACTATGCCTGAATCCTCTCCCATTACAGCAAGACCATTGACCCTGCCTATCTGTGCGCCTTCCTTGACGAACAGCTTGTAATCTTTCCTGCGCTCAAGGCTCTGGTATGCGACCTGCTGCTCAACAGAGCGGGCAATGCTTTTTGCCTTTAATACATGCATGGCTGTTGTCAGCGGCGCTTTCTCGCCGTGAGCTATATCGCCAGCAACCCGCACAAGCCCTCCAAGGTCGCGGAGTTTAAGGGTAAGATGCCCTTTCCTTCCTGCCCTGCGCCTGGCTTCGCGGAGGATTTCTTCAACTGCGCTCCGGTCAAAATGCGGTATTTTGCCGTCCCTTAAGACTTCCTGGGCTACGAACCGCACAAGCTTCTGCCTGTTCTCTGGAGTGTCTTCAATCGTGTCGCTCATGTAAACTTCATAACCGTACCCTTTGATGCGTGATCTTAACGCCGGGTGCATGCCCTTGAGAGCATCAAGGTTCCCTGCCGCTACCATGATGAAATCGCATGGAACTGCATCGGTCTTGACCATTGCGCCGCTTGAGCGCTCGGACTGGCCTGTTATTGCGAACTCCTTCTCCTGCAACGCTGTGAGTAGGTTTTGCTGGGATTCGATACGCAGCGTATTTATTTCATCGATGAACAGTACTCCCTTATGCGCCTTATGGATGGCTCCGCTCTCCACTCTGTCGTGAGCCGGCGTCTCAAGTCCTCCTGACTGGAAGGGGTCGTGGCGGACATCGCCCAGCAGTGCTCCGGCATGGGAGCCTGTGGCATCAATATAAGGTGCGATATCCTTGCCTGCATTTGAAACAAGGAGCTTCGGAATGAATATTGTCTCTTTAGGCATGAACTGGCGCATCATTATAGCAATCAATACTGCCGCTATGATGCCCCAGAGAAGCGCTCCCGTATAAAAGGAGTATGCTACGATGCCAAGAACGAGAAGCATGACGAACATGTTCCTCGCCTGTGTCCGTTTTTGCGCCTCAAGCTTGTGGGCGTCGCTTATCTCTTTACCTTTTCCGGCAGGAACAATGCGTATCTTGGGATTATTCGCGTCTTCAGGATTGTGGTATATCAATACATCCTGTAACTCTTCCTTGGGCAGCAGTTCAGCCATTGCCTTCGCCAGCATTGATTTACCTGTACCGGGAGTCCCGAGCATCATCACGTGCCTCCGCTGGTTTGCCGCTTTCTTGACAACCTCGACTGCGTGTTCCTGCCCTATTACCTGTTCTATCAACTGTTTTGGAACCTCAATATCCTTGGTCGATGCTATGTCTAACCCCCCAAGAAGATCCTGGTTCTTTAAATCATTTTTTTCCATTGCAATCAACTAGTATTATTAATGAATTATATGTTATTCATCATAACATTATCGCTAATTCAAAGCCGCAATATGCTTAATAAAAATTCGTTCTTATATCCTTTTCGCAACATTACACAAAATCTATACGTAATATTAACATAAATACTTATAGTAGCCGTGGAGGTACCTCATGAGCGCAACATCAATCCAGATAGGGAAAGTAATGGGAATCCCGATTAGACTGCATATAACCTTTCTTCTGATTTTACCGGTCTTTGCATGGATATTTGCAAGCAATACGCCGATGTTCGGTTTTGCCGACGTGGCGCCAGCATCGCTCAGGTATGCATTAGCCTTATCTACTGCCATCCTGCTTTTTACCTGCGTATTATTGCATGAGCTCGGTCACTCTTACATAGCCCTGAAACATGGATCCAAGATCCAGAGCATTACACTTTTCCTGTTCGGCGGGGTTTCGTCCATGGAAGAGATACCCAGGAACCCAAAAGTAGAGTTCCGGATGGCATTTGCAGGACCGGCTGTCAGTCTCCTGATCGGTGCGGTGCTTTTAACAATCTACGAGCTTTTTAAACCCATCAGCCTGCCTTCTGACCCTTATCTGCGCCTCATCTGGCTGGTAGGGTATATTAACATAACGCTCTTCATTTTCAACATCATCCCGGCATTCCCGATGGATGGCGGCAGGTTGCTGAGGTCCTGGCTGGCGGGAAGGATGCCGTATATCAAAGCCACACAGACTGCGGCAGGCATAGGCAAGATGTTTGCCATCCTGATGGGTATTTTCGGATTCTTAACTGCTGCGATTGGGGGGTTCTGGTTCATTCTCATCGCATTCTTTATATACATAGGCGCTTCAGAAGAAGAAAAAGCTACAGCCGTCAATGTTATACTTGAAGGCGTGAAAATAAAAGATATCATGTCAAGAGACGTCAAAACAGTAAACTCCGGAATGTCTGTAGAGGAGCTTGTAGAGATCATGTTCAAACTAAAGCACATGGGGTATCCTGTTGTTGATAACGGGGAATTGAACGGCATAGTGACTTTTACTGACGTATTAAAAGTCCCGAAAGAGGAACGGAAAAACGTTAAAGTTTCACAGATAATGACAAAAGAGCTTATAACCTGCAAGGAAGATGATGATGCTGTAAACGCATTAAAACTTATGTCAACAAATAACATAGGGCGAGTAATAATTAAAGACGATAAAAAAATGACGGGCATCGTGTCTCGAACAGACATTTTGAGGGCCGTCCAATTACTGGAATAACATGAATAACGGGAGTTACGCAGCCAGTTATAATTTCAATTACAGGAACCCGGGCTTATCTTCAGGCTCCAGGATCATCCTTGTCGGAACTGCTCATGTCTCTGAGAAAAGCGTGACAGAGGTCAATGAGGTCATTGATAGGGAAAAGCCGGATATCGTAGCAGTCGAGCTGTGCAAAGGAAGGTATAAAGCCCTGAAAGGGGAAGATGAGGTCAAGGAAATAAATATAAAGGAGATATTAAGCGGCGGGAAATTCTATTATTTCCTGTTGCACTGGCTTCTCGCTTATGTCCAGAAAAAAATAGGCTCGGATACGGGCGTCAAACCCGGTGCAGAGATGCTGTCAGCCATCGAGAAGGCTGAAAAAAGCGGGGCTCGCGTTGCGCTCATCGACCGGGATATCCAGGTCACGCTTGGACGCTTCTGGAATAAGATGTCCTTTTTAGAGAAGCTTAAGCTGTTCGGTTCTCTTGTTGCGGCAACTCTTGGTTTTGGCACAAAAGACATAGATATGGACACTGTGACGCAGGAAGATGTCGTTACCCAGCTCGTTTCCGAGTTACGCAAGGTGGCTCCAAGCGCAGCCTCTGTCCTGCTTGATGAAAGGGATATTTTCATGGCGAAAAACCTGATTGATCTTTCCAGGGAAGGAAAAGTCGTAGCGGTCGTGGGCGCAGGTCACAGGGAGGGCATACAGCGGTATCTTAACGCCCCGGAAACCATTCCCCCGGTCGAAGGGCTTGATACGGTCCCCAAAAAGCGGTTTAGCTGGTTCAAGATCGCGACTGTTGCATTCATAACAATGGTTATTGGATTAATAGCTCTTCTTTTGTTCCAGGATAAAATTTCCTTAACAGTTCTCCTGACCGCGCTGATGTACCTGTTTATTGTTCAGGGGGTACTTTCAGCAGTCGGTGTCCTTATTGCCCGGGGGCACCCCCTGTCAGCCCTGACCGCTTTCAGTCTTGCCTGGTTCGCGTTCCTGCATCCTCTTCTGGCTATAGGATGGCTGGCAGGAGTAGTGGAGGCTCATTTCCGTCCCCCGACCACGGATGATTTCAAGACGATAATGAAAGCCGAAACAATGAAAGAATTAATGCAGAACAGACTCTTTCGCATCATGCTTGTAGTAGGTCTTGCCAATCTCGGGAGTATGGTAGGTACTTTTGTGGCGATACCCATTATGGTGCATTACCTGAATATCCCCAACCCGCTTGAGATACTTAAGACCGCGCTGGATACAGGGTTCAATATGTTAAGGGGCTTGCTGTAATACCCTTACTGTAATAACCTATTCTTTTTCAATCACTGTCCCGTTATGTTTCCCGTTTACGGCGTCAACGATATTCCGGGGCTTTTCCCCGTTTAAGACTATTGTTTTTATATTGCTGCGCTCTATTATCTTGGCTGCCAGTAAATCCACAGGCGAGTTCGCCCCGGCCATCATCTGGGTCTTCATGACAATTTCAATAAGCTGCTCCGGCGTCATGGTTTCAAACTTTTTGGCGTTTTTATCCTTTTTCGGGTCGCTGGTATAAACCCCGTCAATGGATGTGGCATTAATAAGAAGGTCGGCGCCGATATACTCCGCAAGAACGGCAGAAACGGCATCCGTGGTCTGTCCGGGCGCCACCCCGCCCATGACGACTATTTTGCCGGACATGCCTGCTCTTTTTGCTTCATTGTAATCCAGGGGGGGCTCGTAGTAAGCATCTTCCCCCAGAGCAGCGATAAGCAGCCTGGCATTGAGACGCGTAACTTCTATGCCTGTTAAATCGCACGTCGCCTCGTCAGCGCCAAGTGCTCTTGCCACGCCTATATAATCGCGTGCAGCCTTGCCGCCTCCTGTTACGACAAACAAGGTGTTCTTTTTAGATATCTCCTTTAATACAGATGCGTACTCTCTGAACTTTTCCTGGTTTAATTCGTGTGCAAGTACCGACCCGCCTACAGAAACTACAATTATCATGACCTTCAGTAAGGTTCTCTAATAATATTATCTTTCTTATCGAAAGCTATCCAGCATCGCATCTGCGTTTATCTAATATCATCTGCGGTAATCCCGTCGGAAAATTCATCTTCCCTTCTCAAGCTTCCTTACAGCAAAATCCGCAGCCTTGTTCAGCACGTCATAGCTCTCAGCCAGCATCGGGCAGTAAGCCATCTCGGTCTGGCTCAGGGAATAAACATCCATGCCTGACTTTATCGCAAGAGAGAGCACGTTTATTCGCGAACCTGCGCCCTCCTCTCCCACGACCTGCCCTCCCAGCACCCTGCCTGTTTTCGCATCAGCTATTATCTTGACCGTGATATCTTTTGAGCCGGGATAATACTCAGGCTTGTTTTTCCCGCGCGCTTTGCCTGATATTACTTCATATCCCGCTGATTCGGCAAAGAACTCATTAAAGCCTGTCGCTCCGACCTCCAGGCTGCCTATGAGCGAAACAAATGTGCCCAGCGCGCCTTCGTACGTATCATACCCTCCTGCTGCATTCGTGCCGGCTACGATCCCCTGCCTGTAGGCTGCTGAGGATAGCTGCATAACCGTGGGCCTGTGATTTATGGGGCTCACTGTCTCGATGCAGTCCCCGACCGCGTAGATGCCTTTGATGTTTGTTTCCATCTTTGAATTCGTTTTAATGCCCCATTTCCCGACCTCGACTCCTGCGTTCTTTGCTAGGTCGGTGTTTGCCCTGACACCTGAGGCAAGGACCGCCATATCGGTCTCGATTACCTCTTCACCGACAGTAACAGACCCAACGGGCGAGCCGTTAATGCTATTGACGGTTTTATTGAACAATAATTTTATATTCCTGCCTTCAAGCGATTGCTCCACAATTTTAGCCATATCCTTATCAAGGGCGCGCGGCAATGCGTACGAGAGCATCTCAACAACCACAACATCAAGCCCTTTCTCTTTTAAAGCGACAGCGATCTCAAGCCCTATCGGTCCTGCGCCTACGACCACTGCTTTTTTCGCATGTCCGGCATATTCTATGATCCTTCGCGCGCTTTCAAGGTCGTGCAGTACAAAAACGCCTTTATCAAGGTTCTCCTTTGCGCCTTTCACCGGGGGAATGAACGGCTGTGCGCCCGCGGCAATGATAAGCGAATCATAGGGGATTGTTACGGTCTCCCCGGTTTTCAGGTTCTTTACCAGCACGTTTTTCCCGGCCGGGTTTATCGCCTGCGCTTCATGTAACAGGAGCTTTGTCATCTGTTTATCCTCAGGCAGGGAGAATCTGAGGTCATCAAGGCTGATTATTCCTTCTATTGCAAAAGGCATACCGCACGGGGAATACATATCGTACGACCTTTTCTCTATGATAGTGATTGACGCATCCGGGTCTGTCCTTCGTATCGCGAGGGAGGCAGGGAAACCTCCGCTTCCAAGACCGATTATTACTATTTTCGCCATAGTTCATCATCTGCAGCAAACTTATTATAACCTTTCGATTCAAGAACGCTTTTCGTCATGCGCCGTGCGGCAATGAGACCTGAAAGCCCGGCGATCATTTCAAATCCGGGCGCTTTCCGGGTTTTGGTCTGCATCGAAGATTCTTGCTGCGGCACCACAGATTCTATCTGACTTAAGAAATCCTTCAATTTTATCTCCTCACCACCATTCTGCCCTGTCAATACCCCATTCTTGAGTGTATACTCGCCCTGTGACAGGCCCACGACGCTGTACTCTTTTCCGGACTTTTTCAGAAAGACCAGCACAGTTTGGTCTTTTAAGAAGGTCGGGGTATCCTCCACCCAGATGAAAAGTTCGCCTACCCTTCCACCCTCGCTGATTATAGTCAGGTTTTCCTCTCCCGTTCCGCCTTTTATGTATTTCTCGACAGAGACTGTCGAATATGTGTAAATCTTATCCCTTTGAATACCCCATTTGCTCTGGACATCCACGATATTTCCTATAAGGATTATATCAGCCTCCTTTGTCAGGTCTTCCACGCTCATTTTTTCAATAGAAGCCGACACTGCGGACGAAACAGCAAGCAGAGTGGTAATTAAAATAACGATTGTTGCTGTAATGTCTATCGATACCCGGCAGTCTTTAGCCATCTTTTCGCCTCCTTCGGTAGTCCATTATTATAAGTAAAAGGAGTATAAAAAGACATCCGAAGAGGAACATCAGGCCCGGATGGGCTGAGATGGTATCAGCCATTCTCGTAAGGATATCCGGCGCCGCATTGCTCACAGCGCCGCTGTCCGTCATCGGGGCAGGCTGCGGATGAGGAGGCACCGTTGCATTGTTACCCCACTGAACCGCCTGCGCAGGGGGCGCAGGAGCAATTACTGTTTGTGTTGCAGTGGGAGCTGCATACTGTGCTCCAACTATAGGTGCGGGAGCGACAGGCGAAGGTACTGCGGCAGGTATGGATTTCGTCATTACAGTTTGCACCGGGGCAGCCGTCGGCGCAGCAACTGCCGTAACACCGTAACTTTCGCCACCTCTCATGGTGTCATTTATCGCAGAATATGGCATGTCTGTGGCACCGGGCAAAGGTACGGCTGATTCCGGAACAGGGGTGCTGATTGAATCATAATTAACGAACTGCGATGTTCTCGGGCTGCTGCCTATCCTTCCTGTAAAGAACTCGATGAGGCTTGAAGCAAGCACTGCTGCCAGGATTACTCCCATGTACTTCCTGAGCAAATCCGTCACGGATTTTCTGTCCGTCTTTTCAGGCACGACAACGATGAGCTTTCTCACAGGCGCGTAGATCTTGACTTCCCTGCCTTTTTCACTGTATTTTATCTTTTCCACCCGGATAAGCCCCACGCCTTCAAGGTTCTCAAGGTTATATACGATAGTCGAGATAGGGGAATGTAACCGCTCCGCGATGTCCGAGGCGGAAAGCGGCGCATCTGCCAGAAGCTCAATCACCTGCCGCGCGGTATCATTGGATATAACCTGTGTTATTTTCTTGGATTCCTCACCGAGAGGTAGTATGAGGAGTTTTTCCTCGCCCGGGTTTACGTTGTTTTCTGGCATCGTCATTATAATTGTAAGGGATATTAAAAGAGATTGCTATGACTTCGAATCCGTTCGCAGTTTAACAACAAGAATAACTGCCTGTTCCAGTCCATAGAAACCCTTACATCATTCCGATGCATTGTATGCCTCCCATGTCTGTTAATGATAAGATGCGGTCAATTTCCGAAGCGTTGAAAGAGAGAGACAGCGCCCTCGTAGCGTTCTCCGGCGGTGTTGACAGCTCAGTCCTTGCAGCGCTTGCATACAGGGCGCTGGGGAACTATGCAATCGCAGTTACCGCAGATTCGCCCACGCTTGCACCAGGTGAGCTTGAATGCGCAAAAGAGGTTGCAAAGGAGATAGGGATTGAACATATTATCATAACTTATGATGAACTCGATGAGCCCGAGTTTGCAAAAAACCCGGTAGAACGGTGCTACTACTGCAAAAAAGGCCTGGTCAGGGAATTAAAGAAAATAGCAGAGAAGTGTGGCATAAATACTATCATTGAGGGGACAAATCTTTCGGATTTAAAGGGACACAGACCAGGTCACAGGGCGGTCACTGAAGGGGGGGTGTACAATCCTTTCGTTGAATTCGGCGTTACCAAAGAAGAAATTCGTGAAATGGCACGCGAGCTTGGTTTGTCGGTCGCGGATAAGCCATCGATGGCATGCCTTTCCTCGCGCATTCCATACGGGCAGGCGATAACCCATGAGGCGCTCGGACGCGTAGGCAAAGCAGAGGCGTATCTTCAAAGCCTGGGATTTAATGTTGTGCGGGTGCGTGACCATAATGGTATAGCGCGTATCGAGATCATGCCCGATGAGATGGCGCGGTTTCTGGGGATGCGGGAGGCGGTTGCATCCCGGCTTAAAAGTTTTGGGTTCTCGTATGTCACTCTTGACCTGATGGGGTTCAGGAGCGGCAGCATGGATGAGATCTTGCCGGAAAATATAACAAAACATTGATATCGATACTGAAGAAATAGTTATTTGTAGTTCAAAGACAGAGATATAATAAGATGGCACTGAGTATAAGCGACCTCCTTAACATCGTATGGATTCTCCTCCTGCTCCAGTTTTTCCTCCCGTTTTTGCAGAAGCGCATGCTTACAGCACGCCGCCTCTCGACCATACAGAATATGGAGAAGAGCCGCCAATCCCGGGTGATCACGATGATACACCGCCAGGAGACCATGAGCTTTCTGGGTATCCCTATTGCCCGCTATATCGACATCGAGGATTCTGAAGCTGTGCTGAGGGCGATACGCATGACACCGCCTGAGATGCCCATCGATATGGTACTGCACACTCCGGGGGGGCTTGTGCTTGCTTCGGAGCAGATCGCCTGTGCCCTGAAGCGCCACCCGGGCAAGGTCACGGTCTTCATACCTCACTATGCAATGTCAGGAGGCACTCTTGTCGCAATGGCTGCAGATGAGATCGTAATGGATCCCAATGCAGTCCTGGGTCCGGTTGACCCGCAGCTTGGCGGCCAGCAAGGAGCCTACCCCGCAGTTTCTATACTCAAGGCACTTGAGCAGCCAAATCCCAACCGCGATGACCAGACGCTCATCCTGGGCGATGTGGCGAAGAAAGCCATTGACCAGGTGTACCAGACGGTGTATATGCTTTTGCTAAAGCATAATCCGTCCGAGAAGGCAAGCGAGCTTGCAAAAATGCTGAGCGAAGGTAGGTGGACGCACGATTATCCTATCGACTTTGAACAGGCGAAAGAAATGGGTTTGCCTGTGAACGAGAAAATGCCCAGGGAAGTCTACGACCTGATGGAGCTTTATCCACAGTCAGGAATGCGCAGACCCTCGGTAGAATTCATTCCCACGCCCTACCTCCCTCCCGCACGGCAGCCGGGGAAGGGAGGGCACAGATGAACAGACTCATATAAAAGCGGCTACTGGAGCCTGCAACAGGCAGGGTGGGCAGTGGAGAAGAGAAAACACGGTCGTACTAAATTGAATCTTTATAGCCTTTCGATTGCATCCTCGATAGATTTAAGCGTGAGAGCTTACAACATAAATATTGGAGGAAATTTTTATGGAGAGAAAAGAGGTTAAGGAACAGCTTGATGTTGCAAGGAAAAGCATGGGCTTCATACCCGAAATCCAGCAGCTTGTGGGGGAACAGGCACCCGAATGGTTTAAACTGTACCGTGATAGCGACGAGGCTCTCTGGAAAGATACAGCCCTCCCGGCGAAGATAAAAGTACTCATGGCGCTAGCGGTCGTAGCTGGAAGACTCTGTCCCGAATGCGCCGAAATGCAGATGAAGAGCGCACTTCATCATGGTGCTACAAAGGAAGAGATCCTGGATACGCTGGGCGTAGTCTATGTGACTGCAGGAGCGCCTGGAGTCAATGTTTGCAAGAACGCTATGAAAAAGCTGCTGAAATGAGGACAGGAGGTATTGAGGTTTAAATTCATAAAATGTCCCAATCATCAGTTCCCTGTGTAGAACCTGCAATACGGAGCAACGTTTACAAATTACTATCCCAGGGATTCCGCTATCCGACTCCTGAGACCTTCAAGACCTTCAGGAACGGGGAATTTCTGGCAGAACTACTGGCTAATATAATTGCTCTTCCTTACAAGAAAAACCCTGTAGAATATGCCCCGCAGATAGAGGTAGTCCAGGATGGCCTGGCAGGAATCACGTTCAATGATTTTGAGGCGGAATTTGTCCGGACCTTTGATACCGGCGCCCCCCTGCCGCCCTCTCCACCTTACGAGGGATTTTACCGGGAAGAACCCAGGACAGCGGTTTTGCTTGCAGTAAGTGAATTCTACAGGCACTTCGGTTTGATCATGAGCAGGGAAGAAGGAAAACGCGAGCATCCCGACCATCTATGCGCAGAGCTTGAGTTCCTTCATTTTTTGGCCTTCAAGGAGGCGCAGGCGATAACGGATGAAAACCCGGAACTCCTGAAAGGGTATCGTCTTGCACAGAAGGATTTCCTTGGACGCCATCTGGTACGATGGGCGCCGAAATTCCATGACCGGCTTCAGAGTTCAGCCCGATTTCCGTTCTATACCGAGCTTTCCCGGCTCACATCCGTATTCCTTGCGCAGGACATGGAACTAGTAACTGCGAATCTAGAAAAAGAGCAGTAAAAAAACCAGTTGTAAATGAATTGTACGGACATATGGATCGTAATAGTTGCAGAAGGTAAAAATAAAGATACTTTCCGTAGAAAATGGGATTGCTTTTTATCAATTGCCCCCGGTTTTTATTAAATAGTTATTAAAAAAAAGGATTTAAATACTAACAAAGCGAGTAATCAGCGGAGGCTGATTATGACTAGAGAAGATTTATTGGAAAAAGTAAAGACTGCACGACCATCTGTTGCTGTTGTTGGGCTGGGTGGTGCAGGCTGTAATATCGCAACATGGATAGCAGATAAGAAACTGGCGGGCGGAAAAATAATCGCGGCCAATACCGATGCTGGCCATCTGAGCACAATGACACGGGCGGATAAGGTCATGCTGCTCGGTGAGAAACTGTGCAAAGGGCATGGCTGCGGTGGATTCCCGGAGAGAGGTGCTGAGGCTGCGAAGGAGAACCTGGCTGAAATGAGGGAGGAATTGAATGGCACCAACCTTCTATTCCTGGTAGCGGGTCTTGGAGGCGGGTCAGGCACAGGCGCAATACCTGTAGTTGCAGGTATAGGAAGGGAAATGGGCGCTCTCACTATTGCATGCGCGACCATACCGTTCACCATCGAAATGACAAGGCGCGAAAAGGCGCGCGATGCCATAAGGGCGCTTGCCGAGGTCAGCGATTCTATCGTAGTCATCGATAACTCAAAGCTCAGGGAAGTCGCGGGCAACCTGCCGCTTAAGGACGCACTTGCTGTAGCGAACGCACTTATCGGTTCTTTCGTTAAGAACCTGACAGATACCATAACGCAGCCAAGCCTTGTGAACCTTGATTATGCCGACCTTCGCGCAGTAATGGAGCGCGGCGGTATATCATCGATAGGCATAGGCGAAGGCGACGGTGAAGGCCGCGTCGAGAAGGCTGTCTCCCAGGCGCTTGCCACACCGCTGCTTGATATTACCGATGTATCGACCGCTTATGGAGTCCTCATCCATATCGTGGGCGGCGAGGACATGACCCTTGACGAAGTGGCTGTTGCAGGCGAGCTGATAATGGAAAAGGTCCCCAACACAAAACGCGTGATTTGGGGTGCCAAGGTCGACCAGTCATTGACAGGCAAGGTGCGCGTGATGGCTGTGCTTACAGGCGTCACATGCCCGTTCCTGACAGGCGAGGTCAAGCAAAAGCCGGTTCCCCAGATACCTAAAGAAGTCGTGAGACCGCTGCGGCAGGCTATGGAGCACATGGTACAGGCCCAGGAATCCCACGAGACGATATCCAGGGCGGCTGTATTCAGCAAAGAGAAGTAGGAGAAAACTCCTGCTTTTTGTTCTTTTTTACCTGCGTTCATCTCAAGTTATTCGATGTATGCCTGACATAGGATAATGAGTTTTAGATGAAGACTATCACGATAAGGGTAGACGAGGAGATTTTCCAGCAGATAGAAGCCAGACGAGGGGAAGCTTCGAAATCTGATTTTTACAGGAATATCCTGATCGATTATATTTCGGATAAATCTGAAGAAGCCCCGAACAAACCAGAGGACGACCTGGAAAGCTCCGAATACGTTTTGAATATCCGGAAAGAGAACGAGACGCTCAGGACAGACGCATCCCACAAGGATGCGGTGCTTGTGCTGAAAGACGACAGGATAAAAGACCTGCAAAACCAGCTCGGGTTTTTGCAGTTCGAGTACCAGAAGCTCTCAAACCAGCTCTATAAGCTCCTGCCTGAACCCAGGAAATGGTGGATGTTCTGGAAAAAATAGCAAGCTGTGCATAACATGCCGGAGGCTGTTCCAGACCAGGCTCACCTGTCCTTTTAGGAGGATAACAATCATTTTATATCTTGCAACATATCAGGGAAGCCTATGAGTCACGACTACAGGGCACTCGGATTAAAAGCAGGGCTTGAAATTCACCAGCAGCTCGATACAAAAGAGAAACTCTTCTGCGGCTGCCCCACCCTTCTTCGTGACACAAAGGAATCCATCTTTGAGTTTTTCAGGTACCTCCGCCCCACTCAGAGCGAGATGGGGGTTGTAGATAAAGCAGCTCTTGAGGAAGTAAAGCTTGCGAAAAAATTCATCTACAAAGCCTACGACACAACCTGCCTTGTCGAGAACGACGAAGAGCCGCCGCGCGAACTGAACCATGAAGCCCTGGAATATGCGCTCGTTATCGCCCGCATGCTTAACATGAACATCGTGGATGAGCTCTACACCATGCGGAAAATAGTCATCGATGGCTCCAACACATCGGGTTTCCAGAGAACCGCCCTCGTAGCCACAAAAGGCTATCTGGAATCATCCCTCAACCGCGTGGGGATCGATGTGCTCTGCCTTGAGGAAGAGGCTGCGCAGAAAGTGGAAGATAAGGTCGATTCTGTGATATATTCACTCGACCGCCTCGGTATCCCGCTTGTCGAAATAGGGACTGCGCCTGATATAGTCTCACCTGCGCACGCAAGGGAAGTGGCAGAGAAGCTCGGGATGATACTGCGCTCGACAGGCAAGGTCAAGAGGGGACTCGGCACTATACGGCAGGATATCAACGTCTCAATAGCGCAGGGTGCGAGGGTGGAAATAAAAGGAGTGCAGGCGCTTGACTTAATAGAAACGATCGTGGAGCGGGAAGCAGAAAGGCAGGTCGTGCTCCTGGAGATAAAAGAGGAACTCCATATAAGAGGAGCTTCGGTATCTGACAAGATCGTCGATGTCACATCGGTGTTCGCTAACACCTCTTCAAAAGTGATATTAAAAGCACTAAAAGGAGGCGTTGTATTTGCCATAAACCTGCCCGGGTTCGCAGGACTTGTGGGCAAGGAGGTCCAGCCCGGGAGGCGCCTGGGGACAGAGTTCTCGGACCGCGCCAAAAAATCAGGCGTAGGAGGCATTTTCCACACTGATGAGCTGCCTAATTACGGCATCACGGAAGACGAAATCGATGCGCTCCGGAACGCTGTGGGCGCGCAGGAGAACGATTGCGTGGTAATGGTAGCCGACACAAGGGAAAAAGCAAAAGGCGCGATTGAAGGCGTAATCATCCGCGCACGGGAAGCACTTGAATGCATCCCGGAAGAGACAAGACGCGCACTTCCCGACGGGAATTCTGCTTATATGAGACCACTTCCGGGCGCGGCGCGCATGTACCCGGAGACCGATGTTCCGCCTGTAGAGATAACGGATGAGCGGATACGGAATATAAAGCTGCCGGAACTTATCGAAGAACGCAAGGCAAGATACATGAAGCAATTCAAGTTAAATGATGAACTGGCGGGGCAGATTGCGCGTTCCCAGAACATGCCCCTTTTTGAAACCCTAATGGCGCAGGTCCCGGATGCAAGCCCGACCATAGTTGTACGCACGCTTGAAACGACCCTGTACGAACTTGAAAAAGAATCGGTGCCTGTAACTAACATAAAAGATGAACATCTCCTCCAGCTTTTCAAACTCCAGGCAGGGGGAAAAATCCCTAACGAAGCCATAGGCGGCGTCCTGAAAGCCGTTGCTGCAAAGCCTGAGCTTACAGTTGATAAGGCGGCCAGCTCCCTGGGTATAGGCGTAGTGGAAACAGGGAATTTAGAGACCGTTATCGATAAGGTCATAGAATCCAGGATCGATTTTGTTAAAGAAAAGGGACTTAACGCCGTGGGTCCGCTGATGGGTATTGTCATGAAAGACTTAAGGGGCAAGGTAAGCGGTCAGGAGATCAGCAGGCTTTTAAAAGAGAAAATCTCAAAAAAATTAGATACGGTTAAATAATAGTTTTTCTCAGTGGGGGCCATGCAAAACCTCACAAAGAAATTTTTAGTAATTCTGATAATATTTGCACTTTCGGACGTTGCTCTTGGCGTTTCGGAGGTTACATTAAACAATGTAAAAAGACCCAATGGAGCAATTCTTTTTATCGTTGACGGTTTCGGCTCCTCGTATTATTATCCTGAACTTACACCCCATGCGCTTGATGGCAACGAGATATCGAAGGCAAAAACCGGCAACCTTACATTCGGGACCCGGATACTGGATATCAGGACTCCTCATCCCGTGACAGGCATTGCCCACTCGGTCATAGTCACAGGCTACTCGCAGGCAAACGAAGAGATCGTAGGTTACACCGATGCCACTATTTATGATGTCACGCGGCAGCATGGCTTCGTCAACCTTGCAGTTATGGAAAAAGGGGATTTCAAGAACATGCGCGAGGAGCAGGATATAATCCTGTTCGCGGAAAACAATTCAATCGATGAACCCCTGATGTCGATCCAGGCGAATAAAGCACCCGCCGACGTTTATGAATTGATGTACGACTGGAAGATGAAACTGCCTGAGTACCTTAACAACCTCTCGGGCAAAGAGAAATATTCGGCTTACAATAAGTGGGCTATTGATACAGCCAACGCTGTTGCAACACACATGATTAAAAAACATCCCTCGCAGAGATTCCTGCTTACAGTCAACATAGGGGCAATAGACAGCGGTGGTCATAATCTCGGTGAAGATGATTACTACAGGCTGATCGAAGACCTCGACAGGGATTTCTATCCTGTATATGTAACCGCGAAAGAGAATAACATCGCTTTATTTTTCACAGCCGACCACGGGATGTCATTTGCAACTAAAAACGCAAAAAGAGGCGGGCATGCATCCGAGAAATACTCCGAAATGCAGGAGAGCCTGAGGATACCATTAGTCATAATGTCCCCAAATACCATGCCGGCTGCATCAAACGGGGAATACGGACAGGAGGATATAGCGCCGACGCTCCTCAGCGTACTTGACCTTCCCGATAATCTCCAGTATGCCGATGGCAGTTCTATTAACATAAAAAATTATGCAAGTATCTTCATAAAAGCTAATACCGAATACCGGGTCTCATTATGGAACGCGGGTCAGAAGGTATCGGAAAGCAGGGATTCCGAGCTTATTTTTGCAGGGCTTCCTTTGAATACTAATTATACGCTCAAAGCATCAGGCGATGATGCAACATACGAGGAGAGTTTGTTCCTTAATTCAGATAAACATTTTAATTTTAAGCCGGAACAGGGGTTAAATTACCGCGGGGTCGCTGCTGTTATTTTAATATTTACAGTGATTATAGCCGGACTGGTGATGATAAAAAGAATAAAGGATTAGTATTGCAATATTTGCAGACAGTTTAGAAGAATATATATTAATTCCAATAGTAGCAGGGTGTATATGAGTATCGAATATACGGCGGTTAATAAGGAGACAGTCGCAGGAGAGATAAAGAACTTTCTTGAATCCTGCCCGGAAGATACTGTATTCAAGATGGTAATAAGTTCTAAACGGGGCTACCTGAGAATCAAAATAAAAAACGTCAGCAAAAGCCGCATTAAGAAATTAATTGCCAGACTGAGAAGGAAGAAATCAAATACTCAGGACATCTAATGCGATATCCCCGAGCGCATATATGATCAACGCTATCAGGATGCCAATAATCACAAGATGTATCTTTTTTGTATTGTTATAGAATATAGTTTGTAATATTATAACGAGGATCAGCATCCCGGCTGCAAGAATGATGCCAAGACCGAGGCGCAGGGCGATATCATATAACACCTGGTACATGCCCAATGATTGAAAGAGTGTATATTTAAGTTTATTCTTGCATTTAACAAAAACTATTCAAATAAGTAAACCTACTATACCTCATGAGCAACGAGATCATTATAGGCATAAGCGGCGCATCGGGCGTGCAGTACGGGATACGCCTGCTTGAGGCTCTAAAAGACATGAAAGGGTTCGAAACTCATTTAGTTATATCGGAATCTGCAAAAAAGCTGATCAAAATAGAAACCGATTACTCCGTCCGCGATGTTGAGTCGCTGGGTGACCATGTGTACAGTGATGATGATTTCACAGCCCCTGTTGCAAGCGGCTCGCACAGATCAAAAGGTATGATAGTTGCGCCGTGCAGCATGAAGACGCTTGCATCTGTGGCAGTAGGGATGTCGGATACTCTCATCTCAAGGGCAGCGGATGTTTGCCTGAAAGAAAAGCGCCCTCTGGTGCTAATGGTGCGTGAAACGCCTTTGAACCTGATCCATATAGAAAATATGGCAAGAGCTGCAAAAGCAGGCGCTTCTATACTCCCTGCATGCCCTGCATTCTATCCGAAGCCGGATTCTATTGATGACATTATTAATTTCATGGCAGGCCGTGCCCTTGACCTTCTGGGCATCGAGCATGAACTGTACAAGCGGTGGCAGGGATGAGCTTGCGGAAATTTATAGAGCGGCTTAAGGCTGAAGGAAATCTCAGGGAAGTCAAAAAACCTCTCTCGCCCATGTACGGGGTCTCAGCCACGGTCGGGACCGAGCCAACACTATTCACCAATGTGAACGGCTCCAGGGTTATCATGAATATCCTTTCCTCGAAGGAACTTCTTGGCGAGGCTCTCGGAGTTGCACCTGACAGCATAATAAAATACCTCTCTTCGCGCCCTCCAAAAGGGGAGGTAAAGCTCGTGGAGGATTCGCCCGCTAAAGAAGTTATTGAAAAGCCCGATCTCTCAAAGCTCCCTATCCTCACGCATTTTGAAGGCGACGGCGCCCCGTATATCACCGCAGGTGTCGTTGTATCGGAATACGAGGGAGTTATGAACGCCTCGATCCACAGGCTCAGGGTAATAGGGAAGGACAGGCTTGCGGCGCGGCTTGTTGAGTTTCGGCATACATATAATCTTCACAAAAAAGCCGCTGAAAAGGGTGAGCCGCTGCCCGTCGCGATCGTTATCGGCATAGATCCTGTAACTCTTTTTGCCGTCTCAACACGCGTGCCTGAGGGAAAGGAATTCGAATACGCATCTGCGCTAAAAGGCGAAACTATCGAGCTGTTCGAGTGCAAGAACGGCATAAAAGTCCCGCATGCCGAGATAGTGCTTGAAGGGTATATACATCCCACGGAAGTTGTGGATGAAGGACCGTTCGTGGATATCAGCGGCACATATGACCTGGTAAGAAAACAGCCTGTCATTCACCTGACGAACATGATGCACAGGCGCGATCCCATCTATCATGCCCTCATGCCTGCGGGGAGTGAGCACCATATATTAATGGGAGTCCCGTACGAGCCGCTGATATATAACGAAGTGAAAAAGGTCGCTGATGTCAGGAACGTGGCTCTCACGCCCGGGGGATGTTATTATTTCCATGCCGCTGTGCAGATACATAAGAACAATGACGATGATGCAAAGAAAGCCATTGAAGCGACGTTCGCCGCCCATAAGAGCCTGAAGCATGTGGTTGTCGTGGATGAGGATATCAATATCTTTGACCCGAACGATATCGAGTTCGCGATAGCGACCAGGGTGAAGGGAGATGAGGACATATACATTTATCCGAATGTCAGGGGCAGCACACTTGATCCGCGTTCTGAGAACGGTATCGGAACGAAGGTCGGTTTTGATGCAACGATGGATTTGAGCAAGAAATGGAAATTCGAGAGGGTGAAGCGGCCGAAAGTATGAGGGGCATGGAGGGGGGAATATGTAAAAGTAATGAAGGAATAAATATACAAAGTAATATCTTACATAAAAGAGTAGCCACAATTGGAGTTTTTGGAAAGGGATAAAGTACGCATAAAAAGAAACATAAATCAATTCAGCAGATGCATGTGTTAACATTGCCAGAAGTTCTTACGGCAATACGTAACAAGTATGGTCAATCTCTATTGGATAAGGCAGTTTCTATATTCACACCATTCCCTAAAACAGAGCGTTTGACAAAATTGAAACTATCTCAAGAAGCGATTGAATTTATTAAATTGTACGAACCGCACGCTGAAAGCGATGGTTTGTTTCTTCATCAATTTCGGTTGTTTGATGCTTATGCAAGAGGAGCTAAAAATTTCATTCTAACTAGTGCAACAGGTTCTGGCAAAAGTCTGTGCTTTTGGGCATGGGTCATAGATAGGCTGTCGAAAAATACCAATGCGACTGCTCTTCTCTGTTTTCCGACCCAAGCCCTAATGTGGGGACAAGCCGATAGATTAGCACGGATATCAAAAAAATCAAGTCTTAGAATTTACGATGATGAATCTGGAAATGCATATAGTGGCACTCTCCAATTGGCAAATCAAGAGATAGATTGGACTATCTGGAAAGGAGTTGGGCATGGAGAAACCCTCGACATCGCTATGCAACGGCATGAAAGAACCATTGAATTTTCAAATGCACGTATTCGCTTGGCAACACTTGATAAAGCCCATTGGAGTCTCATCGGTTCACACATAGAGTTTACCAAGAATCTTGAATGTATAGTGATAGACGAAGCCCACCAGTATGATGGTATTTTTGGAGCCAATGTGTTATATTTTTTAAAACGTCTTTATGTCGCCAAAGAAACTGCAAAGCGAAATATACCGAACGTGTTTCTAGCATCGGCAACGCTTTCGGATGCAAAATCTTTTGCAGCTAAACTTCTTTCCTTGAATGAAAAAGTCATTCACCATGAAAAAGATGCGATAAATCCTGAAATAAAAATTATTTCGCTTGATGACGCAGAAACTCTACTTAAAAACCCTCCGTTAGGCGGTATTTTACGAGTTGCAATATGCGTTGATTCGTTAGAGGAAATACACGACTTAACGGAACTACTCAACGATACTGATACAATTGGTAATCGGATAAATATTCTTTATTTCTCAGACAGCAAGTTCCAGAGTCGAATGCTGAATCGAGAGCTGGAGTCTACAAAAGATAACAATCGAACTGTTGTAATATATGATGCGGATCTTACTCCGCCCGAGCGCCGTCAGATAGAAGCCCAGTTCAACAAAGGAACGATGCTGGGGGGAACCTTAATTGCAACCAATGCTATTGAACTGGGAGTAGATATTGAGAACCTTGATTTATGCCTTCTGAACACAATCCCATCGAAACGTGTAGACCTTATTCAAAGGATTGGAAGGGTTGGACGGCGACAAGACCATCCAGGCCTTGTACTCCTAAACCTTTCTGCTGCACCGTTTGATAGATACATTGCCAAGAATCTTGATGTTGTTTTCCGCTTTGATGCGAGCAAGAGCGTTCCCATACCTATGAACCTTGAGCTGCTCCGCCTGCGCCACATGGAAGCGGCCCATTATGAGGGTTGTTATAGAAACTATGCAGAAAAAGATTGGAATCACTACTGTCATACATTCGAAAAATATTTTGAGAATTTCCTTGATAAGGATGAAATCAAGAATACGTTGGAGAAACGCTATTCAGGCTTGCTTGATTTATCGGATAAATATTGGGTTCATAAAGGATTCAGAGCAAGTGCAAGTGAAGGCAAAATTCCTCTTAGAGTTATTGGCAAAGAAAAATATGATGTTGCTTGGATAGAAGACTTCAACATTTTTCGAGATGCCCACCCTGAAGCAGTATATCTTGATGCAAGGGGACACCGATGGAGAGTTAAGTTCTATGGTGGTAAGTGGAAACAGGCTGAATGGGAACATCCCGACAGCAAGGTAGTGCTTGCCAAATATCTCAAAAGCATCGATGTTGTATATGTAGAAAAAGTCAAAGACCTGACTACCACTCGTGGAATTCCAGAAGAATCATTCGAGTTTTATATGTCTGCTGACCCACCAGCAGGTGTCGAGTTCCCCGCTAACGGAGAAATAGACTACGGTATCTGGGAATATTCAAAAAAATTTACAGGCTACAACGAAATTAACATTTCAACTCGCAAGTCTAAACAAGTCTCCTTGGCAGAAATAAGCCAACGGTTCAAGAATGCGGTAGATGCAAAGGAAGATTTCCCCTTTCTCTTTCCTCTTTCATATAGAACTTACGGATGGTCATGGAATTGCCAAAGTGCTTTGAAAAGATTTCAGCCACAATATCTCAAAGAGATTGAGGGTTTGGTGAGCCATATTCTGGTGCCTTACCTTGCTGATGCGGTTCAAGCAAATCCATCCAATATTGAAATAAAACTTTCACTGTCTGAAGGCTATTTGCGGGTTCTTGATGCATCTCCAGGTGGAAATGGATTGTCTGAGGTGTTATTGAGAGATGGGTGTTTGTCTTCGGCATTTTCTGCTTGTTTGGATGCTTTAAATCAATACGAAAATCCTAAAATGAAAACCAAGTTCAAGTCCTATGTTCTTCAACTCTGTCAGGAGGATGCTACACATGATGCAGGGCAAGTTATCGACATCATCAGGAAACTTCAAAGCTATTGGGGCAGGTAAGGTTCTTGCATATTTACGTGGCGATATACAAAAAGCGCGCAAGAGCCTATTTGTAATTGGCCCGTGGATCGACGGCTATTTTGTCAAAGAGATTATTGCTTTATTGCGGAAGGACATTTCGATTAGATTTCTTATTCGTTTTGGCGATACAGAGGATGAAAAGGCTCGTATAGCGACTTTAGCATCATTGAATGCTGTACGTTCTCATGTAGCCAGTTTCGAAATACGGTCATTACCAACATTGCACGCCAAAGTTATTATTGTTGACAACGATATTGCTTATGTGGGCAGTACTAATTGGTATAGATATAGCTTAGAGCAGTCCCTTGAGGTAACCTTGCGAGGTTCTGTATCTTCCATGGCAGACCTTCAAGACATTTTGGATAGGTATTGGGAAGAAGCAGAACAAATAAATCTGAATGAAGTTGAAATTATCTCTCAAGATAAGCTGCCAGAAATAAATCACGAAATTCTTGATCCTTTGGCTCGTAAAGTACTTGAAGAAAATCCTAAAGCATTTGTAAAAAGAATAAAAAAAGAATAATGGTATATAAGGAACCCTGAAATGCTGACCTATAAAGCTATATTAACCAAGCTTGAAGAAAATAAATATATTATTAAAAAATACGGCGTAAGGAGACTCGGATTATTTGGCTCTTACATCAGAAACGAACAAAAACCCACAAGCGACATCGATATATTGGTAGAATTTGAAAAAGGTAAAACAACATTCGATAACTACATGGATCTTAAATTCTTTTTAGAAGACCTTTTCAAATGTAAAGTTGACCTTGTAATGTACAATGCAATTAAACCGGATTTAAAGCCTTATATTCTTGGAAGTGTAAAATATGCAGCCAGCGCATGAGGCATATCTTAACAATATTCTTGTATCTATCCGTAAAGTTGACAAATATAAAGAAAACATGGCTTTTGTCAATCGGGTATCTGCGTTTATCTGCGTTCATCTGCGATTAATAATTAGCTCACCGCAAAGAACGCAGAGAACGCAAAGCGAGGCAGTAACGCTCTTTGCGAACTTTGCGCCCTCTGCGGTGAAATTTTTACATTACACTTGTCACTGCACACCAGTCACGGAGGCATAGATGTATCTCACGCCTGAAGAAGAAAAGCTCTTCAACGGAGAACGCGGCGCTACATACCAGAAAGCTATCGAGATACTCGCGGCTCTTGGCGACATTTACGATGCTGACAGGCTAATTCCCATAAAAAGCGCCCAGATTGCCGGAGTTTCGTACAAGACCATAGGCGATGCTGGTCTTGAGTGGATATCCGACTTAAAAGGGAAAGTGGCAGTACCATCCATCCTCAACCCCGCAGGAATGGACAGGGAGTGCTGGAAAGAGATGGGCGTAAGCCAGGATTTTGCGGATAAACAGCAGAAGATCATCAAGGCATATGAGGCGCTCGGCGTGAGAACTGAATGCACCTGCACACCGTACAGCATCTTTGACAGCCTTGCAAGTTTAGGTGACCATATAGCGTGGAGCGAATCATCAGCCATCTCATATGCCAACTCTGTCATCGGGGCGCGAACGAACAGGGAAGGGGGGCCGAGCGCTCTTTCGGCTGCACTGATAGGGAAAACGCCGAACTACGGGTTTCATCTGGATGAGAACCGAAAACCCGATATTTTAATCCAGGTTGATACGGATCTTCACAATTCAGACTACGGGGCGCTGGGCTATATCGTTGGTGAGATGGTGGGAGATAAAGTTCCTTTTTTTAAACTTAAATCCGTGCCATCGAAGGACGAACTTAAATCACTGGGGGCTGCAATGGCTGCTTCGGGCGCAGTGGCGTTATATCATGTTTCCGGTATCACTCCTGAAGCCGGGAAATATGACCCGCCCGAGGAGAAAATCACGATCGAGCAGAGGCAGATAAAAGAGGTTTACTCATCAGGCGAGCCGGATTTAATAGCGTTCGGTTGCCCTCACAGCAGCGTTGAAGAGCTTGAGAGACTGGCGCGGCTTTTAGATGGCAAAAAAGTTAAAAAGGAAGTATGGATATGCACCTCGCGCGCAATCAAGAAAAAGCATCCCGAACTTATAAAGCGAATCGAAAGAAGCGGCGCAAAGGTTTTTTGCGATACCTGCATGGTTGTGTCGCCTGCAAGCGAGAGGTTTAGCTGCATGATGGTGAACTCGGGAAAGGCGCATAAGTATGTTCCGAACCTGTGTGGGGTGAAGAGCATTATGGCGACGACGGAGGAGTGCATAGAGGCGGCGGTAAAAGGGTAGATGCAAAATTTCAATAACTTGCAATGTTATATCTGTGGAATGTAATTTATCAGACCACATTGTAATATATAGATATATTGTTAATTTGAGGAATAAGGAATGAACTGCAAAGTCAGCATTGTAATAGAAAAGGATGAATACGGATATTATGCTTATTGCCCTGAACTCGAAGGATGCCAAACTCAGGGAGATACTCTTGATGAAGTAATGGCTAACATAAAAGAAGCTATTGAACTTTATCTTGAGACGCTATCAGATGATGAAAAGATGGCATATTTAAGCAGGGAAATTCTGACAACTTCGGTAGAGGTAACGGTTGCCTGCTAAATTACCAAGATTAACGTCTCAAAAAGCAGAAAGGATGCTACTGAAGGCTGGCTTTGAGATGATAAGAAGTAAAGGCAGTCACAGGATATATGTGAAAGGAGATAGAAGAGTCATTGTCCCATTTCATTCTGGAAAGACTTTACACCCAAAGGTAGTCAGGCAGGTACTCAAAGCTATCGAGGATACCGAACAAGATGCTGCATAACCAATAGCAATTTGACAGCGATTGTCGTTAGGCTCGGATAAATTATTAAGCTTACAAATTATCTTGAGACCCTATTATGAACGTAGACGACTTAAAATTTGAAGACGGCCTGATCACAGCCATAGCCCAGGATTACAAAACAGGAGAAGTCCTCATGGTGGCATTCATGAACAAAGAAGCCCTCCAGAAAACTATCGAGACAAAAAGGGGATATTACTGGAGCAGGAGCAGGCGCAAACTCTGGAAAAAAGGTGAGACCTCAGGCAATGAGCAGATAGTGCACGATATACTGATAGATTGCGATGCCGATGCCGTATTGCTCAAGATCGAACAAATCGGAGGCGCCTGTCATACAGGCTACAGGTCGTGCTTCTACAGGACGATCGATGACGAGATAGTCGGAGAGAAGCTGTTCGAGCCTGAGGATGTTTATAAGAAATAAACTTAAAAAATAGTCGTTCATTTGATTGGGTAGCGGGTGAAATTACTTAAATAATTTAACCCCCATTCCTGCTGCATGAAAACCTGCCAATATACATGTGGTATCTCTATTGGAGTATAAGCAGGCGCTTAACCTATAGGAACTTTATCAGCATAAATATATTGATAGTTTATAAAAATCTATTTCAGTTTTTAACGTTTATATCATTTCTTAATGTTTATTTCAGTTTTTTAATGTTTATAAATAGATTTTTTATATTTTAAAGCATACAAAAACCGTTAATTATCTATGCTTCCTATTTTCCGTCCCTCTCTCAAATCTTCTAGGTACCTTCCCAGAAATCTACTCCCCCTGTACCCGTTTTTCTTTGCAAGCTTCTCCAGGGCTGAATAAACCCCGCTGCTGTACTGCGCCGCTTTTTTCTCTTTCCAGGTAAGCTCTTCCGGCAGGAGCTTTGCTGCCGCAAGGCGCAGTATGTACTTGCGCACACCGCTGCGTATCTTAAGCTGCGGCGCGATCCGCAAAGCCAGTTCCACAACCTCCTTGTCCAGGTACGGAACCCGCAGTTCGACAGCATTCGCCATTGTCACGGCATCGTCCCGCTCAAGGTTATTTGCCGCGATATTATCAAGGTCATTCCGAAGCGCGCTTTCAAGCTCAACGGGTTTTATGGATTCGTACCGTTTATATCCCGCGAAAAGTTCATCTGCGCCCTGTCCTGAAAGCATTACGCGAACCCCGTCATTGTGGGCATCTTTTGAAGCAAAGAACAGCGGCATGGCTATACTTACTTTTAACGGGTCTGATGATTCGACAGCTCTTATCACATCGGGGAGCGCGGATTCAACTTCCTCTATAGTAAGTTCATGGAGGTGCAGTTTATCATTGGAGCCGAGAAGGTCAGCAGCCTTTTTCGTTTGCCGGACATCATGCGAGCCTGCCATGCCCACTGAATACAGTTCTGCTTTGGGGCACAACGCAGCGAGCAGGGAACTGTCAAGACCGCCTGAGAATGCAAGCGCGCACGGGCTGTAGCTGCGCTTTTCCACAGCCCTTTCTATTGCATTGAGTAACGCTTTTAAAGCAGTATTCTCATCATTAACTCGCTCACCTGTAATGAGCCCGGTTACTTTTTTTTCGGTGAGCCTACCGCTTCTGTAGGAAAGTGTATTCCCGGGCTTTAGTGAGAAAATTTCGCTTATTCCAATTGATAAAAGACATTTCTTCTCAGATGAAAAGGCGAACATATTGCCAGTATCGCCATAATAAAGCGGTTTCACTCCCACCGTGTCACGCGCAAGCAGTGTTTCCCCATCCTTAACGTAAGCGAATGCGTAGTCGCCGTCCAGTTCTCTGATCGCAGCCTCTGCACCTGTTGATTCGATTGATTTGAAAAGTGTCTCGCTGTCCGAGTCGGTTTTCAGATGAAGCTTTTCCGCTATTTCGTGGAAATTGTAAATCTCCCCGTTATATGTGAGCGCGCCGCCATTATGGAGCGGCTGGGTTCTGTCCCCGGTGATTTTAAGCAGGACGTTGCCAAGTGTTATATCGCCAAGGGAGTATGTGCCGCAGCCATCCGGTCCCCTGTGCCTTATTGTTTCGAGCATCTTTTTGACGAGTTTTTCAGAATCTTTTCCTGCTACGCCTGCTATGCCGCACATAATGGTCCTGGTTAGAACTATTTAAAAAATCGAATAGATGTCATTTACTCTTTATAAATAACCGGAATTGGATAAAACTATCCCACAACTCTCATTTTCGACACCCTGACAGTAGGCGTGATCATATTCCCCACTTTTCTTACATCCTTCCCGACGCCGTCTATACCCCGGAGCACATCGAAGATATTCCCTGAGATCATCATCGATTTGATCGGTGAAGTAGTCTCGCCATCCCTGATCATAAAAGAATTGCGCGCCTCAACTGAAAAGTCGCCTGAGATGGGATTCGCGGTATGCGCCCCGATGACCGTATTTACGATCACGCCCTTTCGGGTTTCGGCGATGATATCAAACGACGGATGGTCGATTATCAGGTTACGTGTCCCTATAGAAGGTGTCGATGTGAAAGAAGACCTGATAGCATTACCAGTGCTTTCTCTTTTCTCCTTTCCCGCAGTGTAGCAGTCGTAAAGGAAAGACCGAAGCGTTCCGTTCTTTATGATCTCAATCCTTTTTGACGGCGTCCCTTCATCATCCGTGGATGCAGTCCCTATGCCTTCGGGAAGTGTGCCGTCATCGGTTATAGAAAGTTCACCTGCCGCTATCCTGCTGTTCATTTTCCCGATCAGGGATGAGCGCCCTTTCTGTACGTTATCGGCGTTTATCGAGGGCAGAAGCGTGTTCTCAAGGATATCTGTAAAAGCCATGGGTTCAAGAAGCACTGCCGTATCTCCCGTTTCAGCGCGCACGCCGTTCAGCGACCTTGAGGCGAGAAGAGATGCTTTTTTCCCTATATCGGAAAAATCAATATCCAGTTCCCTTGACATATCGAACTCCGAAGCTGTCGATATATCAGAGTTTTTTGCCGTAGTATCTATAGAGCCCTGGATGCTTGTCTCAGACCCTTTTACCTCGACACCATGGGAATTCAATATCAACTGGGTTGAACTGCCGCAGGAGAAATGTCCTGACGTGGGTATAACAGAGGGTATCGATTTTGCGCCTTCGATCATTTGCGCAGTATAATCAATACATGCCTCGATCTTGATCTCCTCTATCTTTTTATCGAAAATCCCGCTAACGTCCGCAGGCTTTTTTTTCTGCGGGAGCCCGGACCACTGCGGGTCGCCGTTCCTTACCCGCGCTGATTTCACTGCAAGAATGCATGCCTCTTTAACCCGCGATGCGTCATTGGTGCTTGAAAACCCCACAGCTCCGTTAACTATTGCCCGTATTCCGATTCCTGAGAGCAGGCTTTCTTTTGCAAGGTCTATTTCATCTCTCTGTACATCTATCATTATAGACCTGCCCTTAATACAGAAGATCTCCACTTCATCCGCGCCTGCTTCTTCGGTATAACCAAGAGCTTTGTATGCAAGTTCAAAAATATCGGTCATCGGAATCATTAATTAAAGTTGAACATGATAAAGATAACCTATGCGTGCCCTTATCATCGATGGATACGTGGATGAACCCGCATGCCTTGGCGTTCCTCCGTATCTTGCGCCCTACCCCAGGTACATAGCCGGGGCAATGGTCGAGAGGGGAATAAAACAGCAGGATATTCTCTATAGCACCATTGACCAGCTCCGCTCAGGTAAAGAGATGGCCAGAGCCGATATCATCGTTATAGTAGCTGGCATGACCGTGCCCGGGAAGTATCTGAGAGCAGCCCCCATAACCCGGAAGGAGATCAGCGAGCTTTCGCATCTTGACGGAATAAAGATACTGGGTGGACCCATCAGGCTGGGTTTTGGCGAGGAGGGCGGCACATCGGCAAAGGAACTGGATATCCCCGGGATCGTGCCTGCAAAAAAGGATATAGAGGCTTTTGTTTACGACCTGCTGGATAATCCGAAAGACCCCGACAGCATTCAGCACAGGATGAGGACCGCATCCGAAATAGGAAGATGGGGAGTGAAAGGTGCGTTCGTGCTCCGCCAGCATCCCGATTATCCTTACGTGATGTGCGAGCTTGAGACATACCGCGGCTGTCCGCGCCATTCGCACTGCTCTTTCTGCACAGAGCCGTTCTACGGGAAGCCTGATTATCGCGAGGTAAAGGATGTGGTGAGCGAGACGGGCGCGTTATATAATCAGGGAGCGCGTTATTTCAGGATAGGCAGGCAGCCCGACCTGTTCATGTACAGGGCAAAAGACGGGGTTCCTGACCCTAATGCTATCGAGGAGCTTTACAGTGGCATCAGGGATGCAGCGCCGGAACTTAAAGTACTTCACATGGACAACGCAAACCCGGTAACGCTTGCAAGGTTCCCGGAAGAATCCCGCTGCATCGCAAGGACCATTGTGAGGTATCATACTCCGGGCGATGTTGCTGCGCTGGGCATGGAAAGCGCCGATCCCGAAGTGATCAGGCAAAACGACTTGAAAGCATCGCCTGATGAGGTCTTTGAGGCAATAAAACTCTTAAACGAGGCAGGCGCAGCGCGGGGTGCGAACGGTCTGCCTGAGCTGCTTCCGGGAATTAACTTCGTGCATGGCTTGAAAGGCGAGACAAAAAAGACGTTTGAGCTGAATTTTGAGTTCCTGAAAAAAGTGCTTGACAGCGGTCTGATGCTGCGCCGAGTGAATATCAGGCAGGTGATGACGTTCGCAGGAACGCCGATGCACGGCTATGAAGAGCTTGTGATAAGGCATAAGGACTTATTCCTGCGCTACAAGGAAAAGGTACGGAATGAAATAGACCTGCCGATGCTGCGCCGCCTTGTGCCAGCCGGGATGATACTTCGAGACGTGCGCACAGAGATTTTTGATAAAATAACATACGGACGCCAGCTTGCCACTTATCCGCTTCTTGCGGGCATCCCGGCGCAGGTTGAGTTGAATAGATTTTACGACATAATGGTGACAGACTACGGGCACAGGTCGATAACAGGGATCCCTATCCCCGTAGATATAAACCGGGCGCCACTTAAAGTCATAGAGCAGGTACCGGGCGTTGGAAGAAAACAGGCAGGGAAGATAGTAATGGGAAGACCGTACAGGGATAAGGAGGATATCATTAAGAGGGCGGGAATTAAGAAGGATATACTGGAATACATCAGTTATTAGCTCTCAGCCATCATATAATCTTATTAGGTCGGGCGCGAAATAATATCATGGGAGGTGTATGATATATGAGCCAAAATGAAAGCCAGGAAGTGCCGCCGGGACTTGCGCCAAGAGTCGCTGTGTCCATAGCAGTTTTATTCGGCGGGTTGATATTTGCAATAATCTACGTTGCATTCTTCGCTGCGTCATTCAGCCTTTTCCAAAAAATCGCCGTTGTCCTTGTTGTCATTCTCGTAATGGTGGCTGTACTGGGCTTGATGTGGGCATCCTGGGGCATAAAACAGGGCATGGAAAAAGAATGTCGTGAATCTGCCAGACAAGAGTAAAGGTTTTTATCTTATCAGGCTGTAGATTAGACGCCCGACGGGATAGTAGGGTAGCCTGGTCCATCCTTGAGCGTTTGGGACGCTTAGACCGCGGTTCAAATCCGCGCTATCCCACTATAGTTTATTTCATGCGAACAATAAAAATTCGTGTAGGCAATCCTTGCCTACACCTCCTTTGCAGTTTTGAGTATTTCTTCCCTTGACAGGTTTTTATGATGCGTATTCTTGACATGTTGCTGGGCCAGCGAGGCTAACTCATTCTCGTCCTCGTCCCGGATCATGAAAGGACAATCTATACCCGCATCTCTGCATTCAATTTCTTTGACCATTGTTGTTCACCCCCAGATAATGGTTTAGTCTGGAGGCTAATAAATCTTACGCATGCGTATAGCTTTGGCAGAAATTTTATCGCCAGATTTAAGCATGAGAGTATACAAATATATATTTAGCATCAAATCGGGCGTAGAGCACCGTGATGCGGGTGACGCCGGAGGGGGGACATGAAACCATTGATTTGCACTGCAATAAGCTCAAAGAAGATAATCAGCTTTTATTACAATGGCGGTTTCCGTACACTGGAGCCATTTTGCTATGGAGTAAGCCCTGCAGGCATTGAAGTACTTAGAGCCTATCCCATTAGGCCAGTTGCGCGCCATGTGATGATCCCGCATGCAAAGTGCAACATGGCAATGTAGGTATCAGCCCTTTTCTCCCACCTGATAAGTATGCGGCGGAAACGATTCATCCAGCTACGTGTCCGCTCAACAACCCAGCGTCTGGCCTTTTGCCCTGCTTTCTTCTTGATGTCTTTTGCTTCTTCTCCTCTTGAACGAATATGTGCAGTAAAACCGAATTCCTTCACCAACTCCCGAACTTCATCATAATCGTAACTTTATCAAGACATAACCCTTGATTCTGCAGGCCTTTTTGACAAAACCTTACACTTCAGAGATGTTATTGAAGACGATACGCGAGGTTATAAGCAAGAAATAATCTCATTGAGCAAAGGATTAAATCATATGACATAATAGTAAGCTGTCCACCAGAGGTAAAATATGGCAAGATTCCCGGAAGCGGAAAAAGTACTCTTACACATGCAGATATGCATGAAATGCAATGCTCGCAATTCATCACGCGCAACCAGATGCAGGAAATGCGGATATACTCGTCTTAGACCGAAATCAAAGGAACTAAAGGGCAAGGGAACATAAACTGTAGTTGACGTACAGTAGTTGATGGGTAGATGAACCCATACCTGAATATAGGCAGGCCCCTGACCTCTTTAATGATCGGGTTAGCCGTGTTCACATCTGCTTTAATAGGAGCAGGAAGCGATGTAGGTAAATATGCCCTTCCTGTTTTCCTTGGCTTTGCGGTCGCTTTTTTATTCGGCATAGCAGGCAATGCGATAAATGATTACTTCGATTACGAGAACGACAGGATTAACCATCCGGAAAGACCTCTTCCCTCAGGCGAATTAAGACCCGGGCAGGCGCTTGCATTTTCAATGGTTTTTTTTGCCATCTCTTTTTTGCTCTCCCTTTTCCTGAGTTCGATCGCGGGTTACGGAGTGCTGCTGGTTGTTATAATCGCGCTTGCATCCCAGCTTGCCTATGAGCTAAGGTTCAAGCATGAAAAAGTCATAGGGAACATGATCATAGGCACCCAGACCGCGCTTGCGTTCATATTCGGCGGCGTTATCGTGGGGAAAACCACGATCACGGGCATTATCGCGGTTGCAGTGTTTTTATCCATCGCAGGACGTGAGATCGTGAAAGATATCGAGGATGTTAAAGGCGATAAAGGCCGGTCTACTTTGCCGAAGAAGCTCGGTGTAAGGAAAGCGGGCACCGTAGCGGCATTTCTTATAATTCTGGCAGTATTGATAAGCCCGATACCCTATTATCCGCTTCACCAGTTCGGATGGCAATACCTGGCAGTGGTTTCAATAGCCGATGCCATATTCATCGGTTCGATACCGGTGATTTTCAAGAATGCAAAAAAGGCAAGAAGGATGCTTAAATTCGCGATGCTGATCGCGATAATTGCTTTTATGATAGGAAGCGCTTTCAGGGCTTAGAAGAGTGCAGTTAAAACTCGTATATTTCAGGTCCGTAAGAGCTGAAAATGACCACCCTTTTCTTCATTTTGGTTTCTTCTGACTCATCGTAAAAGGAGTTATGGATGAACGAAAGCTCGACCTCCCTCTTTTGCCTTACAAGGTCTTTTTCATCCCCCTCGTATTTTTTGGATAAATGCGTCCCTTTGTTCAGGAGCATGCTCCTCAGGCACAGCGAGATGAGCATAATTATCTGCCTGTCGCTCCAGTTCATGTTGGATGAGCCGTTCTGGGCATAAACAAAGCTATTATTGTTCAATTTCCCGTAAAGCCACATATCGCCGTTCACGTAGCCTTTGGCATGCCTGAGGATCACGTTCACCTCAGGCAGTGTCTTAAAAAACTCTTTTCCCTCCTCTGCCGCCCACCTGGTTGAGTAATTTATCATGAAGTGAACCGTATGCTCGGGATTCTTTGCGCTTGCGTCTTCGAGGTCTTTCAGGTCTTTTCTCAGGTCGTAAGTCGTATCCTTGGGGTCGATGCGGACATCGTACTTACCCACGAACCTCAGCCTTACGTTATCCATTTTAGAGAATTCCCTGTACATATCAACATGCCTGCGCATGCCTTCGTAAATATCCCTGTAGTTCACCCTCTCCTTATGTCCTTCATGTATGACGTTGATGTAGCTGTTCTTTACGCCCAGCACCCTGAGAAAATGAACGAATCTCATGACGAACAGCCCGCCGTCAAAATACGCATCAGACCCCTCAAGCTCGGTCGATGTCCTTGTGCCGTCGGTCATATCGTAGATAACCAGCTCTTCCATGTTCTTTCTTGAGCCGTCTATGTCCAGTTTTTCACAGCAGTCTTTAAATGTTGCAAGAATTTTGTCATCCTGTGGTAGGGTAATCATGTTTATTCTCTCTGCATCGATTTGTTTAGTACCTTCGGGGCTATAATAAGAACTAAGGGTATAATAAATATCTCTTAAAAACAATCGGGATATCGCCCAGGGTATAACATGTCTTTACCATCAGAACCGGAACATCTTTCAAAGCATGAGAGAATCCAGGCTATCGACCTTGTCAGGGGCGTGGATATCGTACTTATGGTACTGTTCAATTATTCAGTCACATTAAGCTATTTCGGGATAATCCAGGCACAGCCGGATTTCCTTTACTGGCATGTTTTTCCCATTTCAATAGCTTCGATTTTTATTTTCCTTTCAGGTGCTGCAGCCCGTATCAGCTTTGAGAGCCATAAGGAAGGCTTTGGCAAAAGGTACTTCACAAGAGGATTGAAACTCCTTATTTTTGCAGTGTTTATAACCCTGTTCACTTCCATATTCGTGCCTGAAGGGACAATATATTTCGGAATACTGCATTTCTTTGCAGCCAGCTCGTTCCTTGTGCCGCTGTTCATTAAATATAACAGGCTGAACCAGGTTGCAGGTTTATCCATTGTGGCAGCAGGATTTTATTTGCAGCAAACGGAGTTCAACTTCTCTTACCTGTTCTGGCTGGGTTTCATGCCCCGGAGCTTTTCAACATTCGATTATTTTCCCTTAATACCGTGGCTGGGTGTGCTTTTGCTGGGCGTGTATTCCGGGGAGTATATTGCCGGGAGGACGGCTAACATAAGATTTAAGAACAGATTAGCCGGCAGGTTCATATTTTTGGGAAAAAACTCTTTAACTGTATATCTGGTTCACCAGCCGATACTTATCATTATTTTACTCGCCCTGGGATTCAGACTATTTTGAAGCCTCAGATTCAACGATTTTCCTTATACTCTCCCTGAACGAAACAGGCTCAAACCCGAATATCTCCCTAAGGTCGTTCGGCTCGCACACCATTGTATTTTGCAGGGATTCTATAAGCCAGTAAACCACATCGGGATTCACAGGGGCAAGTTTCCCAAGCACAAATGCGGAGACCCTGCGCCATGAGCCCGGAATTTGTATAAAAACCCTTTTTAATCCAAGCTCCTTTGCATACTGCTGCATCAGCTCCCTGTACGTTAAAATCTCGGAGCAGCCTATGTCAAAGCTCCTGTTGATGGTCTCGCTCTTGTCGAGGCATTCCACAAGGTACCGTATCACATCCCCGATGTATATGGGCTGCACTTTTGTTTTCTCCCAGTTAAAAACGGGAATTATTGGGAATTTTCGCACGGCAGCATCAAGAATCTCAAATGCTGCACCTCCTCTTCCCATAATCACCGAAGCCCTGAAAATCGTATAATTAATGTCGCTGTTCTTAATAATTTCTTCAACCTCTTTTCTGCTTGCAAGGTGATGCGACAGCTTTTCCCGCGGATTGCTCATGCCTGTGAGATGAATAATCCTTTTCACACTGTTAGCCTTGCAGACTCTGACCATGTTGGTTATTGCTATCCTGTCAAGTACTTCGAACTTTTCCTGTTCCTTTTGCTTCCCCATCATGTGAAGGAAATAATAAACAGTATCCACGCCTTCCGTTGCTTTAACAAGGGACTCATAATCCAGAACATCCCCGGTTACATAGCTTATATTCGAGTTCCCGGAGTTTATCGATTTCCTGGAAAGGCATCTTATTTGCAGGTTTTTTTCAGACAGGACTTTGAGAACATGCCCGCCTATAAAACCCGTGGCTCCCGTCAGTAGTATCATGCTCAGTACTATGGGCGGACATATATTTAATTTATCTGTAATTTATCCCCGAAGGAGCCCAAAACCACAAGTAATATAAATGGTGATAACAATCAGTCAACCGATGAAAGCCTACAGATCTTACGAGGATTTACCCAAGATAAAGCTGCCGCTGGGGCAGGAGGTATTTATAAGCGACAGCACTATCCGGGACTGCTCTCAGATGCCCGTGATAGTGATGAAAAAAAAGCACAAGATCCAGATATTCGAGTACCTGAACAAGATAGGTATCGAGAAACTGGAAACATTCGTATATAACGAGCGCGATAGGGAAGCGGTGAGGGAAATGCTTGACAGGGGCTATGAGTTCCCCGAAGTTACAGGATGGGCGCGCGCAAATCCGAAGGATATCGACTTTGTGCTTGATATGGACGGGATAAAGGAAACCGGCATATTGATGTCTGTCTCGGATTCGCACGTTATTGATAAGATGGGTTTGAAAAGCAGGGAGGAAGCCGAAAAGAAGTACACGGATGCGTTGCAGTACGCGGTAGACCACGGGCTTCGCACAAGGGCGCACATCGAGGATATGACGCGCGCGGATAACGAGGGTTTTGTATTCCCGCTTGTTGAGAAGCTTCTTGAGATAGACCCTGATTGCACGATACGCCTTTGCGATACGCTGGGCTATGGCATGCCGTTCCCAGAAGTGGATGAGCCGTACGGGATACCCCACATCGTCAAACGGCTCCGGGAGATAGGGACAAAGAACATCGAGACGCATATCCATGATGATTACGGGATGTCGGTGGCGTGTTCCCTTGCAGGATACTGGTACGGCGCCAACTGGTCAAGCCTGACTTTTTTAGGCATCGGAGAGAGGTCGGGGAATGCCGAACTGGAGAAGGTTGTGCTGTTCCTGATAACGCGGATCGAGGGATTCCAGAAGTACGACCTGAAATCCATCACGGAATTTGCGGAATTCATGGAAAATGAGATAGGGATAAGGGTCCCACGCAACAAGTCGGTCGTGGGTAAGAACATTTTTGCCCATGAGAGCGGCATACATACAGCAGGCGTCATAAAAAATCCTTTTACTTACGAGCCATATCCGCCCGAAATAGTCGGAGGAAAGAGGCTGTTAATGATTGGCGATTCATCGGGGCTTGAGGTTATTCGCTTCAAGGTCGAGGAAGCGCTGAACGAGTTGATGCATGTTGGTATAAAGCTTGATAAGAACGACCCGCGCATCAAGGCTATCCAGGCTGATATCCAGAAGTTGTATAACGAGGAGAAGCGCGTCTCTGCGATCTCGGATGAAGAGCTAAAGAAATATGTGGAGAAATATTTCATGCTCCAGCCGATCATTGAGCCGATTAGCGAGGAGAACAGCGCCGAAGAGTCGAACTGGGATAAGAACGCAGGATAGTTAAAAATATATTATAAAAATAATTTGCTCACTCAAGCCCGAAATGCTTTACGTTCCAATCCGCGATCGCCTGTATCTTCTTGATCTCTTCAAGCCCGCCTTGCATCGTAAAGAGATGCTTGAACCTGCCCTGAGCCTTGAGATACTCCTCAACGGGCTTCCTGTTCTTAAGCTTCCGAACATTCGTGACGACGCCATTCTCCATCTCGTACAGCGGCCACATCGCGGTTTCCACAGCCAGCTTCCCTACCTCGATGGTCTTTGAACCCTCAAACCTCCAGCCCGTGCAGCAGGGCGCATGTACGTGCACATACGTGGGTCCTTTCACATCGGCTGCTTTCTTGACCTTCCTTATCATATCAGGAGCATATGCCACCGAGGCTGTAGCCACATAAGGTGAGCCGTGTGCTGCTATTATTGCAGGCATGTTCTTCTTATGCTGCGGGTTGCCGAATGAGACCTTACCTGCCGGGCTTGTGGTCGTGCTTGCGTACAGCGGCGTCCCGCCGCTTCGCTGCACACCTGTGTTCATGTATGCCTCATTATCCACACAAATATAGGTAAAATTGTGTCCGCGCTCAAACGCGCCTGAGATAGCCTGTAAGCCGATATCCAGAGTGGCACCGTCGCCGCCTATGGCGACTATCTTTATGTCATTCTTTTTACCAAGCGCCTTAAGAGCGACCTCAACGCCGGACGCAACTGCGGCTGCATTCTCAAAGAGGGAGTGGATCCACGGCACGCCCCAGGCGGATTCGGGATAGGGTGTTGTGAACACTTCAAGACAGCCAGTCGGGCTTACAACGATCGTGTTCTCGCCCAGCGCATCGAGCACGAACTTCCCTGCAAGTGCATCGCAGCATCCTGCGCATCCGCGGTGACCGGGTTTCAGGAGGCTCATGCCATGTCCTCCCTCAGGTCTGCGATCTCACTTTCTACATATATCCCTTTTTCCACTAACTTCGCTTTGTTGATTACTTTCTTTATCGTACTCATAGGAATATCGCGTCCTCCGAACCCGAGCATGACACCGATAACAGGGATCCGAAGATCGGTATTGTAAAGGCATGCCTTGACCTCGGTGCACAGGGCGCCTTCGTTCTTGCCGATCGAAATATTCTTATCGATGGTTATGACAATCTTTGCATTTTTCAGCGCCGAACGGATAGCATCTACAGGGAACGGCCTGAATGACCTGACCTTGAGAAGTCCCACAGGTTCGCCCTCGCTTCGAAGCTCGTCTATGGTATCCTTAACCGTGCCTATGACAGACCCCATTGCCATTATAACGATCTCAGCGTCATCAAGAGCGTATTCATCGATAAGCCCGCCGTAGTATCTTCCATATACATCCTTGAATTCTTTGGCGATCTCCTCTATCTTCTCTAACGCCACGCCCATGGCTTTCTCCTGCTTGTACCTGAACTCGGTGTATGTACTCGGGTCGGCAAGCGCTCCGAAAGACACGGGGTTTTTTGTATCAAGCGTGAACTCAGGAGAATAGGGAGGCAGGAATTCATCAGTCAGGCTCTGCTCAAGTAAGATGACAGGCTCGTAAACATGCGAGAGTATGAAGCCATCCATGCATGCCATAGCAGGCAGCAGTATCTCTTCATCTTCAGCAAGCTTGTAGACCTGGGGCAGCATATCCGCAGACTCCTGGACATCCTCGGCATAAAGCTGTATCCAGCCCGTGTCTCTTTGCGAGATGGAATCCTGCTGGTCGTTCCATATATTAATCGGGGCGGAAAGCGCCCTGTTCACCACCGTCATAACAATAGGCAGTCTCATGCCTGATGCATTGAACAGCGCTTCATGCATCAGCGCAAGTCCCTGGGACGTTGTGGATGAGTACGTGCGCGCACCTGCGGCACTTGCTCCTATCAGTGCTGATATGGCGGAGAATTCCGATTCCACGTTCATATACTCGCAGTTCATATCGCCGTCCGCGACGAACTGGGATAGATCCTCAACAATATGGGTTTGCGGGGTTATGGGGTATGCAGATATCACATGGGGTTTGCATACCTTGACTGCGTGGGCCACTGCGTAAGAGCCTTCAACGACAACCATCCTTCGCCTCATTTTCCCTCCAGCACCATCACTATCGCTTTCTTCGGGCACTCGTTCGCACAGATTCCGCAGCCCTTGCAGTATTCATAATCGGGTTCAAAGAAGCCGTTCTCAAGTTTATTGATTATCCCCTCAGGACAGTACATCGCGCATATGCCGCATTTGCTGCACAGCTTGTGGTCAAAGACAGGCATGAATGAGCGCCATGCACCTGTCTTGTTGGCGCGTGTGCTTCCGGGTTTAGCTACTGTTTTAATGATAAGTTTCATCTCTGTGCCTCCATGATATCGTAGGCAGCCTGGATAGCTTTTGCGTTATTTTCCCCGACTTTCCCTGGGAAGCGCTCCATAACCGCGCTCTTTATCGATTCAGGGTTTATGAGACCCGAGACACCGGCAAAAGCCCCGATAAGGGTCGTATTTACGATCGGTTTCCCGATGTTATCAATTGCAAGTCTTGTTGCGTCAAGCGTTTTTATAGCGGCTTTCGTTTCAAGCTTGAACGATTCGGGCTTCTTTTCAGTGTTTATAAGAATGATGCCGTCCGGCTTGGCTCCCCGTGCAACATCAACCACATCAACAAGCGTTGCATCCTGCACTATCACATAATCCGGCTCGTATATCTGGCTGCGGAGGCGTATCGGCTTGTCGCTCAGGCGCACAAATGCCATAACAGGTGCGCCTCTTCTCTCGACGCCGAACGCAGGAAAAGCCTGGCTGTATTTCCCGTCTTCAAAAGCAGCTACTGCAAGAAGTTCTGCTGCGGTCACAGAACCCTGTCCACCGCGGCCGTGTATTCGTATTTCCTTCATTTCTTTTTATCTCCAAGAATAATAGATAACATATATTATTTTTAAATAATCAACCGTGATAGTTGCCTTTGACAATTGCATTAAGGTATTTATTCTTTGCGGAGAATCAGAAACAATACCCAGCGGATTAATACACTTGTTAAGAGCATAATGAGCCCAAGTATCATCATTTCAGTCCTCCAAGTCCACCGGAATAATCAAGATTTGCAATGCTTATTAATATTTCTGAGTAAACTATATCTTACCTAATACCATAAAGATGAAGTTCAATATGACTGACGATAAACTCTTGATAACAGAGCTTGTAATGACCGCGTATCTGTACAACCAGTCGGATAAACTCAGTGTAGATGATCTCCCCCAGCAAATAAGAAAACATTACTGGAACGAGAAAGAAAAAACCGTCAAGCGCCCAATCTATGTAACCGAGGGCGATGTAAGGACCATCTATGGTCTTGAGAACGTAAAAAACAGCACGAAAATGCTGCCTTTCCTCGAATTTGAGGATTTTGGCTCCCAGATAAAACTGACTGTTTTCGACCTCGGTGCAAAATGGCTTGCAAAGCATGCCGAGGCGGTTGACAGGATAAACGGGAACCCTGTTCTGGCATCCTTTTTTGAGAGTTATGATTCTCTTCCCGTGAGCTATGAAAAAGCAAAAGCGTCCATTATACCGAAAGAGAACGGCAGGGAATGGATCAATTCCCTTGTCAAGTCCATAGAGGTAGAGAAAGGGTCTGAAGAGATGCTGAGGCTTGTTCACATAGTCGCGCCCGAGGATATCCAGCAGAACCTGAAAGACCTTGTCCTCACAAAAGAGCAGAAAAATGAGATCGAAAAAATAGCAAAAGCCATCCAGTACCGCGACTACCTGAAAAGGATTGGTCTTCGGGAGATCGGAAAACTCTTATTCGTCGGTCCCCCGGGCACAGGGAAAACTTCAGTCGCCCGCGCACTTTCAGGAGAACTGAAAATCCCCATACTGGAAGTAAAGCTCTCGCAGATAGCAGACCAGTACCTCGGTGAGACCGCAAAGAACATAGACAGGGTATTTGAACTTGCAAAGCGGTTGAGCCCGTGCATACTGTTCATTGATGAGTTCGATTTCGTGGCGAAAGCGCGCGCTACGGATGAGCACGCAGCTCTGAAGAGGGCGGTAAACACGCTGCTAAAAGCCATAGATGAGATAAGTCTTGTAGAGCATGGCGTGCTTCTAATAGGCGCGACGAACCATCCTGCAATACTTGACCATGCCGCCTGGAGACGGTTTGACGAGATAGTTGAGTTCACGCTCCCGGATGCGGATATGCGTAAGAAGATACTTGATATCGTACTTCGCGATATTGAGGGAACTTTCAATACCGAGGAGATCGCAAATAAGACAGAAGGGTACTCCGGCTCTGATCTGCGGTTAATAATCAGGGAAGCTGTCCTTAACGGTCTCGTATCAGGACGGACCGTGCTGGTACAGCAGGATCTATTGCGGGGGGTCAACGAGTTCAACAGGAGAATCCCTCTTAAGACGATGGATGAGACCGAATAAAACGACGGATATTTTAAATGGCGCAACCTGGAACCACATAAGTGAGGTGTAGCTTTACGAAAATAACCCTTCTTGGAACGGGTGATGCGGTAGGGACGCCCAAGATCGGATGCTCATGCCCTGCGTGCATGGATGCCCATGCCGGCGGGAGAAGCAGGAGACTTCGGTTCTCCGTACTGGTCGAATCATCAAAAGGCAGGGCGCTTATCGATACCAGTCCCGACCTCCGGTGGCAGCTTTTGAAAAAAGGGATAAGTCACATCGACGGAGTGATATGGACCCATTCGCATTATGACCACTATGCAGGTTTTGGGGATTTTCACCGCATCCAGAGCGGCGTGAACGTGTACGGGCTCAAGAACACCCTTGATTACATACTCTCTTATCTCAGCTTCATGAAGCCGGTAAGGCATGATGTAAGCTTTGATACGCCTTTTGAGCTAATCGGTCTTAATATGACCCTGGTGGAAGTAACCCATCCCCCGCTTGAGGAATCCGCCGGCGTGATCATCACCGACGGTAAAAGCAAGGTTGTGATCACAGGAGATACCTCAAAAGAAATTCCCGGGAGGAGCCTTGGATTGATGTCCCGGCCTGACCTTCTTATTGCTGATGCCATAATCCCGCCTAGGGGAAAAATCCCAAAGCATATGAATTCACAGGACGCGATGGAACTTGCTTTTGAGCTTGAAGCGAAAAACGTAGTACTTACCCATCTAAGCCATAATTTTCCGCCGCACGATGAATCTGTTAAACAATGGCCTCTTGGATATGACGGCATGGAATTTGAATTTTAATTTTTAACGCCGACCAACCCAGACATGCTCTGCGGAAAGTATATTAAATACGCTAACATTAAAGTAGACGCTTCTTCTAACTCATAGAACAGGTGATTGAAGGTGCATCTGAGATAGCAGTGCGGGAAGTAAAAATCAAAGAAAGGTAATACAATGGAAACAACGGCTACAAATTTCAATGTAAACGACTTGACAGAAAATTCAAAAAATGTTAATGCCACTCTTAAAGTAATCGAAATTGGAGAGACCAAAGAGATAAATTCCAAGTTCGGAACGAAACACGTGTGCGAAGTGAAAGTCGCTGATAAGACCGGCAGTATCCTTCTATCCTTATGGGATGACCAGATCGGAAAAATCGCAGTCGGGGATGTAATAGATGTCCAGAACGGTTATATCTCGATCGTAAGGAACTCGATGAGGTTGAACATAGGGAAATACGGCAAGATACTGTTATCCGAAACTACGCTGGATGAAGTCAATACCGAAAATAACGTCTCGGACAGGCATGTTGAGCAGCCCGAGAGACCAAGGCGCAGCGGCGGTTATGGCGGTGGCGGGCGCAGTGGCGGCTACGGCGGTGGCGGCGGTTACGGCAGCATGTACGGCAGCGGTGGCGGCGGTTACGGCGGAGGCGGCGGGCGGGGCGGGTATGGTGGCGGCGGCGGACACGGCGGAGAGC
>CABMIB010000104.1 GCA_902386135.1 uncultured archaeon | reverse complement strand
GGAAAAGAAGATGCCGCAGAAAAAAAGAGACAAAAAGACTTCTATGCAAAATTGAGAGCACGAGAGGCAGAACAGCCAAAAGGCGCACAATATGAGTGAAAGAGGTTAAATCAACAAATGTGAGTGTAGAGTTCAATAGACATATTGGAGAGATGTGTTAATAGGTTATAAAGGCTCAAATCAGCCTTTGCGTATTGTGTATCTTTCCAATGTCTATTGGTTATTTTTATTTTGATTCAGGGGAACTATCATAGCCAGCAAAAGCTTTAATACGAAAGTGGCTAACATCATATACAATCATTATAGAAGGAGGTTGGACCCATGTGCAGCACATATGTGCCATTCTCATTGATGCCTGAAGACCTCGAACGAATGGCAAAAGAGAGCGGGATGTTCTATTGCAGGTCATGCAAGAAAACATTCATGATGAAGAATCCGAAACCTGCATGCCCTCACTGCGGCTCGGATAAAATAAAGCCAAGAGCAAAGTAAATTAAAATATAACCTGTTCGGAAGTGATAACCGTCATCTTATTGAGAGGATATTTTTTTCCACAAGACTATTTAAAAAGTTTTTACATTTAAGCTCTGCTTCACTATAAGGCAACTGATACTTTTCTTTGAGCATCCTGGCTATTTCCGGTAAATTCATTGTTCCATTACTTCTATCAATTATATCCTTAGCAAAACCGGGAACTGTGAGTATCCTGTTATTATTAGTGTCAAATAGTATGTTTGTCCGTTCCTTTTGCAAATCCTCACTTAAAAAAAATCCTTCCATCATGGCATGATGTATCAGCGCCCAGTTGAAGTTGAACGTTCCGGCAAAAACCCCTTCTTTGAGCATCGGGTATATCTCATCATTTTTTAAAGGGGTGACTGCAAGTTTATCAATTGCGCGCTTTTTGTATATTTTTTCAATAAGCTCAGATAGCTCCGGTACTTTCTTCCCGGAACCCTTGTAGTGGGAGATGTACAGGAAAAGATGTTCCCTGTCAAGATTGCTCCATATTGGAAAATCCCGATACTGGAGCGAGAGCTTATAGTAGAACTCCTGTATCAGTTCATCCGTCTCCTTTTTCGACATACCCCGGGCGGTTTCATGCTCGTACCAGAGCGACAGGTCTATGCCGTCATTCTGGATTATTTTACTGACACCAAACGATGCGGGGTTCTCGAATACTTTTGAATGTTTGGTAAGCTGGAAACTGCCGAAGGACATTGAACGGATTATTTTTTTATTTTGCAGGATAAAATCAATGGTCTCCCCTGCCTCAGCAGGCGTCTCTGTAGGAAATCCGAAAATCAAAAAGAGGTGCGTCCATATACCCGCATCATTGCTGTATTTACATATTTTCAGGACGTTTTCTTTTTTTATCCCCTTATCCATGCATAAGAGGATCCTGTCACTGGCAGACTCCAGCCCGAAATACAGCATCTTACATCCTGCCTCAGCGATCTTATTACTGAGTTCAGCAGAAAATGCAGGCTCAAACCTTGAATCAGCCAGCCAGGATATATCAAGATCGTGTTCTATTATCTCATCTGATAAAGCGCCGATCAATTTCGGGGATATACCTTCATCCTGGAACGTGAAAAATCCTGTTTTATATTTATCCTTTAAGGTTTCAAGATCATTATATAACAGCCCGGTATCCCTGGGTCTGTAATTCCCGGAATAACCATAGCTGTGGTCGCAAAACGTACAGCGTCTCCAGTAACATCCTCTTGATGAAAGCACAGGAAGGATGAGCTCGGGCGATAAATACCGGTCAAGAGGTAAATCATCAAAACATGGCGTCGGTAATGAGTTAATATCTTCCCCTTCTGAATTGATCCTGTTGACCCTGATTTCCGAGCCCATTTTATAAATGAGATTGTGGACATCTTTTATGTCAATTTGATTATTTAAATGTTTGATCAGATTCATCAAGGCAGTTTCGCCTTCATGTACGATCACGCTATCAAAAACCGAGAACAGCTCATTGTTCTGGCGTATCTCATTGATTAGGCGTGTGAAAACGCTGCCCCCGATGTTAATATGCACATTCCCGCTGGCTTTTTTAATCAAACTGGCCAGGGTCAATCCCGGGATCAACTGGCTTGTATTGATTATCGAGATACCTATTAGCCCGGGTTTGTTCTTCAGGACATCTAAAACCACGTTTTTCTCGAAATAATCAATAAAAAGATTTTCTTCCCTGTCATTTATGGCGGAAAGTACATCCCTGCTTGAGCGGCATGAATAGCGCATATAATAATCATTGAAAGTCAGGTTCGTGGGATAATAAGCTGATGAAGCAAGCTTAAGCCCGAGCTTAAGTATCTTAAAAGCGCTGAAATGTTCTTCATAATCGTAAAAATCCTCTTTGCTCCTCAGGATTTTTTTTGCATTATCTATCTCTTCAAGGATGTATTCGCCATAAAGTATAGAACTTCCTAATGCATGGTATTGTTTTTGAAGCTCAGGCAACAATTCTTTTTTGGATTCAAGCTCCTGGAATTTCGAATAAGCCCTCTCGTAGAACGGAGAAAGCCCCTTTTTACTCAATATCTCATCATAGAAGGTTATATTGATATCCATCTGCTCCACGTCGCAGTCATTGGCTTTCAGGAAGGCGGTGAGCGATGGGAGGCTTAAATAAGGCTGGGTAGGTATCCACTGGGGCGGGAATAATAACTTTGTAAGCATAAGTGCACCATAAGCTTTATGTAACCTAATAAAGATTTCATACTAAAAAGTGATTTCTATGGCAGATAGTGAACCTAAACAAGTTGGCGATGAATTTATCGAAGATGATGGAACTGTTGTTGACGAGAAAGAGAAAGCGCTTGAAGGCGTATATGACCTTGTTTTACCTCCGGGAGTCCCATACAAGGTAATCATGGAAGCGGTGGAGAAATACAATTTAGAAGTTACCACGCGAAAATGTGCGCTTAAAACAATAGATGTAGAATCGGAAAATCTTCTGGTGCTGCGCGGGGAATTAGAATCCGTGAACAACGCGCATGATTATATATACAAAAAACTGAGTGAGAAGTATAATTATAAAAGACAGTAATTCTTTTTTTATTTAATTTACTGACTCAACTATAAAAGTTATAATTTAAGGATATAGGGGATATTTTAACCCCCCTTTCCCTTTAAAACAGTCGCTGCTTATTGAGTGGTCTTGTGAATCCGGTTCCACCGCACACGGTGCACGGAATTCCTTTCATGAGATAACCTCTGCCCTTGCACCACTGGCACTTTTGTGTCATGTCAACGACTTCTACTTTTCCTTTACCGCCACAGACGATGCATGTCTGGTCCTGGTGTTTTCCTGTGCCGTCGCAGTAACTGCATTTTACTTCACCGGGCACCTTCTGCCTTTTTTTAGGTTCTGCTTTTGCTTCTGCCATAATAATCACACCGCTATGAATATCAAACTATAATATATTTCTTTCCTTTTAATCGTGATATCCCAAAAAAATAAAAAAAGTAGGCATAAAGCCTACTTAGCGATTTACTTTGCTGGGATAACGAATGCTCTCTCACCGGCGCAGCGGTCCCACTCTCTGAGTGCCGCCTTACCGAATGCTCCTCTTGGATCAGAGAAGTCAAAGTTGACCAGGTCATCTGCGAAGCAGAGCTTGACCAGCGGGTTCGCACAGAAGGCATCCTTCTTTCCAGCATGTGCTGCGCAAACTACTGAGGAGTATCCACCCTGGTGACCTACGTTCATTGCGTAGTTCGGGTAGTTAGCACCTCTGACCTCTCCAAGGCAGCCCTCATCAGAGCCGAGTGAGAAGACGTTGGTTGCACCGCACTGGTCCTGCAGGTCGTATCCGTAGAATCCGAGTCTGCCCCATGCCTCTTTGTGCAGGTACATGCTCAGATACCATGCTGATAGACCGGCATTGCTGTGTCCGGTTGCCATTGCTGTTGCAGTGCCTGCAGCAAGTGCGAGCACTGTGGCGCGCTGCGATCCACCGAAGTGGTCTTCGAGTGTGGTCGGGTACTTCTCGTACTGCTCAATACCGTACAGGGTTACTTCTGTGCCGATATCTTTGACAGTCTCGATGGTTGCCTTTGCGCTTCCTGGCTTGCCGTATTTCTTCTGGCAATAGTCTGCGCCCCAGTACACATAGTCATCCAGGATATCGTTGGTGTATGCTGGTGTTGCATACATTGTGAATCCGACACCGCCTGACATGTAGCCGCCGAGCCAGATCTGGTCATACAGCATGCTTGCTGCGCTTGCCAGCTGTAATACGACGTTGCATGGGTCATCGGGTGTCTTTCTGCTTGTCTGTACGATATCGCACATGTGACCGAAGGACAATCCTCCGGGCTCATTTGGTCCGCGTGCGCGGCGTGCTGGGATCATATCACCCATTTCGACAAGTCCTGCGTGTTTGGCTGTGAATGCAAGTTCACCGACTGCTGCTTCACCGGCGCACATGTGATATGCGCTGATAAAGGTCATGCCGACCTGCATTGCCATCCAGCGGCTTGTGCCTGGTCCGTCTTCTGTCCTTGTGACAATTGTCGGGATGTGCACTGCCTGCCAGGAGGTCTTGCCAACTCCGGCCTTGATCTGCTTTGCCTGATAGTCAGGGAATTCGTTGTCGATGTTGATAACGAACTGCTTATCGACTTCATCCTGCAGGGTCTCATCGCCTGTGAATATTTTCACATAGCAGTCATCTACCAGTGCCGGATGGGTCTCGACCATGTGCTCCTGAACAATTGCTGCTCCGGGCATGGCGTGGTTCAAGACTTCGAGAAAGTAGTTGATTGTCTCAGGTGTAACTTCCTTGCCCAATCTCTTCTCAAGAGTCTCGTGTGCCAGGTCAAGTCCTACGATGCATGTTCTCCTTATATCGTCCCATTCCTGCTGCATTGCTGCATTGTTGACGAAGTGGAGATCGTCACCGTCGCATACGATATCTGTTCCGGATATTGTGTACGGGGTCAACTGTCTCTGACCCATGGGGATACCGGCAAGGTGAAGCTTCGGATCATATGCCTGCAATCCTCTCTTCTTGGTGATTGCTGCTCCGCACTTTGCCATTTCTACCTTTCTTGGGTTCTGGGTATATCCCAATCTCAGGTACTTGGTCTTCTTATCGGTTATTTTGCTCTTGGCTGTTGAGCCGACCTTGTTGGAGCCCCATTCCTTTGCGTACTTTGTTTCCATTGCTTTTTTAAATCTTGGTTCTGCCATTTGACTCACCTCTTACGCCTTTGGCTGGAAGCCGTATCTTGTTCTTAACTCCCAGACTCTCTGTACATGTTCGACTACTTCCTTGTCGCTTCTGAAGGGCACATTGTCCACTCTGTACATGGTGGTTCTCTTGGCAGCTTCCGCCTCGCTGATTGGTTTGCCAAGGTTGACCTTTCTGTCGATTGGTACACCAACCTGGTCCTTATCCATTACAATGCTGCCGCCTTCGAGTCTGCGCCTGTCCAGCATATCGAACATGGTTCCATCTTCCTGTAATCTCAGGGAGTGGCCATGCACTGTACAGCCTCTCATGCCTGCAAGACCCCAGTCTGTTATTTCGGTCTCGCACACTCTCTTGGAGAACTCTTCAAGGTCTCTCTCTCTCATTTCATTGACCTCTCTGCCTGACAGTGTGCCTGGGTCAACTCCTCTGAAGTTGATCGCTGCGTGGTACGATCTGAAGTACGGTGTGGCAGGTGCATTGTACATTGAGTCAGCGAACTGTACATATCTGACTCTGTCGCCTGCTGCTGCACCTGGGGTTGGTTCTACAACCTCTCTTACCGGGTCATCTGGCTCACCCATCTCTGAAAGTGGTGGGTGTGTGCTGGGATAGTCAGAACCTGGTGCTCTGTGACCGAGAATTGCGGTTAAGTCCTCATCCGAAACATCGCGCATTTTCTCTAAGTCATTTGACATGTGTTTTCTTCTGTTCTTGGCAGGTGAGGTATTGCCAGGATAGTATTGTGGTTTATAAGCCATATTTTTTCCTCCTAATTATATTTGAATTGGTTCCTTCTGCTCTTTCCTGGATAAACTCATGTGTTACTGTCCTCTGCTTTAACCATGCACAGGTTCGTTTCCACTTTTGCATGGGGATCAACTAGGCCGAGTATTCGTTCATCTTCAAGGTTGATGCTTTCATCAGTCTTGCTTTTGAACCCGTACTTGCCGTAATCGGTCAAAGTGGGTCTTCTCTTTATGAAGTGCCCTCGCTTGAATTCAAACGAGAAAGGTAGCGCTCGCTCGCACGCTTTTTTAAGTTCCTCTACGGCACTTTCATCTTCCACTTCTACCAATATTTCTCCCACAACAACATGCAATTCGAATGCACAGCCCCCTACATGGATTATTATCCTGCCGGGATGGTTTACATCTGAGCCCGTTCCAGGACCGAATGTGACCTTTCTGGGTAGATTTTTACCATTGATGAGCATTCTTATTACGCCTTTGACGTGATCGATCTCATTTAAGATTTTTTCAGCGGTCTCCGGCAGTAATAATCGTTTTGGGAACACTCTGATTTGTATGGGTTTATCCGTGACTGAAGCAGTTTTTGCCATTCAATTCTCCGAACTTATACGGCCTCCGCGATTGCCTTTATTGGCTCTCTGAACTCTTCTACTGAGCTGAAGACATCTCCTACTAACTGTGATGTCTTTGCCGGGCTGTAGATCTGAACGCCTGCGTCAAGAGCAACTGCTGCTGCTACGCATGGCACACCAAGACCCTTTGAGTGCCTGGTGGTTACGTGGTTGCCGTTGAATGTGCCTGGTCCGCCGCCTCCGTATATGGAGTGGCTGAAGAAGGAGAATCCTACTGCAACACCCTGCACCTTGCCGAAGTCGCATCCTGGGAGTGAGGTCTCTTTCTCAACGATATCGTTGAAGTACAGCAATACTGCTGATACTGACTGTGGGGCTCTCATCGCACCGCAGTTGATCATGGTTGCTGCCATGGTGCCTGCTGCGCAATATGCGTTCCACTTGCCTACATCGGATGTCTTGTATGTTGTATAGCCGGATGCAAATTTCTTATCTGCGCTGATTATCTTATCTGCAAGTGCCTTCTCGACAATTGCATGGACTACGGTACCGATTGTTCCGGTCTTGCCCTGGGCTTTTACTGTTCCGTAAACGAGGTTGTTTGCGTTCAGGCCCTGTAATCCGTATGCCAGTAATCTGTGTCTCTCCTGGATACCGAGTGCATCACCCATTTCGTGAACACCTACGGTCTCAAGTGTTGAGCACAGTGCGGCTGTGTTCATAGCATTGAACTTGCAGGTTGCTGCAAGGTGGTTTGCCATGACGTTCCTCAATGTATAGCCAAAGCCTTCATCTTTCTGTGGGATTTCGACAATTGACTTTACGTTGCCGCCTACCATATCGAGTGTCTGCGGGTACTGTCCCCAGACTGCGGACTTGATTGTTGGCCCATCGAACATTCCGATATTGAACTGTTCGATTATTGCCGTTGTGGTTGCTGATGCTGCGCAGGTTAATGATGATACATACTCTGCTGCTACATCGATCCTTGGTGAGGGTACCTGAACCAGCAACTGCTTGCCACCGTTTAAGGATTCTACGTTGGTGTCGTCGCCGTCGTCCACCTTTACCAGATCTGCAACTCTGCTTTTGATTTTCTCAGCATTCTTTACAATATCCAGCTTCATTTCTCTTCCTGGGATCTTTCTGCCTTTGCCACCGATTGATGCGGTTGCTAAGGTTTTTTCGATTCCAGCCAAGTCAACGGCAGCTGTTCGCTTTATACCGGTGACTATTTTCTTGATAGCGGCATTTCTCATCGGGCTAATGGCATTTAAGTCCACGCCTGATTTGAGTTTTGCTCCTCTGTCGCTATATAGGTCTATTGTGTCAGCCACGTTTATTTACCTCCTATGTTGTATTTTTCCAAGACATTGGTCATCTGGCAACGATACAACATGAGCGACAAACAACACAGGAGAGCCTAGAACTCGAAAAAAGATAATTACGTTCTATTTAACTCGCACCCGCATTGTTTTTTATTGTATCGAACAACCATTACAATCCCTTGTACACCCATTCTATTCCTTTATACTACTTAAAGTTTACGAATTATACATGATAATACATTATAAAATAATCCGTGGCTCAGCGTAGCACTTTCTTATATATACACTTTTAAATCGTACACTTTTGGTGTCTACTTTACCCACCGCTCTCCACACTTACATCGCTCATCTCGGTCGGAGCTGCTTCCTTTTCTTTTTCTAATTTCTCGCCCACTTCATTTCGAGTGAAAGCCTTCTCTTCAATCTCTTTCTCCTCCACTTTTTCTATAACTGTAAGGACTTCTGTCTTATAATATAGATTTGTCTTATCGACAAGAGCCCATGAACCTTCTTCATCTGACATGATTTCAGTCACATGACCTTTTGTGCCTGTTGCCCCATAAAGTACGTAGCTCCCCACCTGTAAAGGAGTACCTAATGAATCAGAGTTATGCGTATTACTCATTCTGGAGCTAATATGGGAATAATACTTTTTAATACTTGTGGTTTGTTCTCATTTCGAGTACCAATCAGTAATTCCCAGAAACATCACTATTTTTACATAGCTGCGAAAGTTATAATCCCATGCCCAAAGAAGGGATGCCCGGTTGCCTAAAGTCAAATCTCTATTCTATCCAAGTTCTTATTCGCGTCCCTGTATTGTTGTTTCATATCTTTTAACTTGTCAAAAGCTTCCTTGCACACCTGCTCTATCATCCCAGGCGCCACCCCGCCGACAAGATGCCTTTCCATAAGGGCGCGAAGCTCGTAATTGCAGTTTGAGCATAAGTGGAGTATGCGGTTATCGCTTGAATTTGGAACTAGTTCTTCAGGTACCAGGAGATGCTGGTGGATAGATGCATTACTGATATACCCGCAAATCTCGCATTCAACGTACGGTTTATCAGGTGCCTCAAGGTTCAGCCATTTCTCGATGTAGTTATCGATATATTTTTTATCCCTTATTTCGGCTGCCAGCCGGGCTTTATCATTACGACCTTGCATAATTACCGAGTATTATTAAATCCGGCCTTGGCTTTTCAAAGCTCCCAAGCTCGTTCTTGCACCTGTTGCAGAGTTCGCGTGCCGTGAACGCCACTACCTCAAAAGACCCAGGCAGGGTACGGGCATAAATCAGATGAGGCTTCAGCCCGAGGTCTTTGCTGATCTCGGAAAGGATAGCAACGAATTGTTTCTGGTAAACTTCTAGATCCTCTGTCTGCAATCCCCTTAAATCCGCAAGCATTCCCATACACCCGCAAGCAGTTCCAAATACCTTTAATTCCATTATATAAACCGGTGCTCCTTTGAATTTCCTGATGGTGCTCTCAAGCTTTCCACGGTTCTCGGGGATTTTAGTTACAAAGTCGCGCATTTTGTTCTAACCTCTTTTAAAGGCAAAGTATTTCTTTGCTGGTCTTTAAACTCATAAACCCTGATAACTCTTTCCGCTGTAGCTTTACAGAATCCGCATCTGTGACAGAATTTTTTGCAACCCATCCATTGTTTTATTGCGCCTTCCAGTTCCTTGTTCGGGATATAGAACATATCACGCAGTTCACTTGGACAGTCCAGAAGGTCCATTAAATTTCCGTCGTAAGAACGGTTCGAATAAGCCTTCATGCAATCTATTATCCAGCGTATCGTATTGGCACGCCCGGACATCTTGAAACAATCTATACCCAGGGCCTCATAGGCACCGAGGTCTTCAGGTCTTATCCATGGGGACTTAATGACCAGCTCCGGATACCTTACCCTGAAAGACATGCACTTCTCATAATAATAGTCGCTGAAAATATTGGGCTTGTTCCCAAGCGCGGTCATATGGGAAAACAAATTGAAATGAGAATACCTGAACGGGCATTTATACAGGCACGCCTCATTTACCAGAAGCCGCAGTTCGCAGTCAGCGACATCCTTTATGGCTTCCAGGATATCGAAGTTCCTGTTGATGTTTGAGTCCAGCGTTATAGCATCCGCACCGAGCTCAAGGTAAAACCTTGCCCGCTCAGGCGAATCAACATGAGATATGGTAGAGACGACGACCTTTATATCCGGAAATTCCTTCCTGAGCATTTCTATCAGGTAAGGCTCGGCAACTGTCACCGAGTCCACTCCGATATCGTTCAGCTTTCCAAAATACCATCTGAACGTATTGTAACCCTGCAAAGTTAAATGCTGCCCCCCCATACACGAAGGGTTCATAACGATACCGATTTTCAGTTTCCTGTCATGCAGGTATTCGGTTTGCGTTACAATCTCATCCAGCATTGGGGCGTGCAGGGTAATCCTTCCGCTCCCGAGCACTTCCGGCGTACCTGCCATATAGATCTCGTAAGCGTCCCCTGTCGCCTCTTTGCATATCTCTTTCAGCGCTAAAAAATGACCCGGATGCGGTATTACCAGTTTCATTATTTCACTTCCTGCTCAACAAGTCGTGGGGAATAATATATCTTTTCATGCAAACCATTCCCGGTCACAAAAAAAAATGAGTATTATGAAGAACTTTATGAGGAACTGTAAATTTCCTCAAACAACCAGGCATACTCCTGGGGTTTTGTTAAAAACTCAAGCTTCTTCATATCCCTCACCAGTCCGTACATTTCCCTGTTTTTCTGCAACCCTGCTTCCCGGACATTGGTGGGAGCAAGTACCCTTATTTCCGGTACTTCAATATAACGGGAGTTTTTTACGACCCCGTTTTCCAGGATAAAATAAGCACCCCCACCCATTTCCTTTATCGGCGCGTATACGGATTCAAAATCCCGCGCGACCCAGTTGGCCATCTTCAATACTTTATTGGAGGCATTGATAGTGAGATGACCGTATCCGGGCGGAATAATTACCTTATCCCCCGGGTTTGCTTTTACCAGCACTACGTCCTTTATCCTATCGCCCTCAGGTTTCTGCATAACGTAATGAGCCTCGCCGCTCAAGACTTCGTATATTTCCGGGAATGTCACGCCAGTCCCGGGTACAACCGGATGGTAGTGTCCTGCGGTCTTCACGAATTCACATCCCAGCATACGCGGCGGGATGACCGTGATGTCGTATCTCAGGCCGTGCTCGCGCATTGTGAGCGCGTCATTTTTACTCAGGGAAAGCTCACGGTACATATAATACAATTCAATGTTGCTCGCACCGGAAAGCCATTCCCGGTCATAAGCGACCTCTTTCATATCGAACAGCGTTCTGATGTTAGGCTTTACCCTCTTTGACCCGAATTCCAGAATATGCTCCATCATCCAGTAATTATGTTTTTCAATATTTATAGGATTG
>CABMIB010000103.1 GCA_902386135.1 uncultured archaeon | reverse complement strand
TTCATCGGGCATCTGATCAACCTTTTACTGGGAATTCTGGGCCCGGGTATCCATTCACTGAGACTTCAGTACGTGGAATTTTTCACTAAATTTTATGAAGGGGGAGGTAAGAAGTACGCCCCCTTTGGTTATAATAGAAAATATACGGAGGAATAATAAAAATGGTAGATCCATCACAAGCTGGAATGGTAGCACTTGGAGCAGGAATAGCAGTAGGATTAGCAGGAATCGGCGCCGGTATGGGCGAACAGGCCATTGGTGCCGCAGCAGTAGGTGCAATGGCTGAAGACGAGAAGTTCTTCGGTAAAGGTCTGTTGATGACTGTCATCCCGGAATCCATCGCAATCTTCGGTCTTGTCGTATCCCTGATATTGCTGTTCGTATTCTGAGGCAAAGTGAACAAATATGGGACTCGATGCTATAGTTCAGGAGATTAAAGCCAAAGGCAAAGCAGAAGCAGACAGGATCAGCGGAGAGACCTATCAGGAAGTTTCAAAGATCATTACTGAGGCGGAATCCCAGGCAGCAAAGCTCAAAGCTGCAAAACAGGAAGCCGCCAAGAAAGAGATCGAAAGATTGAGGCAGCAGGAGTTATCAAGCGCTCATCTTGAAGTCAAAAGGGCTATGCTGAACGCACGAAAAGAACTTCTTGATGAGGTTTACGAGAAGGCAAAAGATTCGGTCGGCAAACTCCCGGCTGACAAGAACCAGAAGCTTCTAAGTTCGATCATTAAAAAGAACGAGAACAGTAATACCAAGATATATTCCAAGGCAAAAGACATGCCCGCGATCAAAAAACTTACAAAGCTCAAGTATGCTGGTGAGATTGACTGCATCGGAGGCGTCATAATAGAGAACGCGGATGGAACAGAGTATCTTGATCTCAGGTACGATACGATTTTAAAAAATGTCAGTGAAAAATCTTTAAAACAGGTCTCCGATATCCTGTTCGGGTGAAAAAAATGGGTGCTTCAAATAACGTCAAATATGCATATATCGTAGCCCGTGTCAGGGCTATGAAAAGCAAACTCATCCCCAGGGATATGTATCCTAAGATCCTCAACATGGAAATACCCGAGATAACCCGTTTTATCGAGGAATCCGAGTATAAAAAGGACGTTGATGAACTTGCGAAAAAATACAAGGGAACCGAGCTAATAGAACACGCAATGAGCCAGAACCTTGCACTGACGTATCGCAAATTAATAGAAGTATCGCAGAACGAAGCCAACTTTCTGATAACAGAGTATCTTCGATTCTGGGATATCTGGAATATAAAAACGATGCTGAGAGGAAAGTTCTCAGGCGCAAGCGAAGAGGATATCGTCGAACATCTGGTCGCTGCAGGTCAGTTAAGTTACAGGGACCTGATGGAACTTGTCAAGATCGGTACTGTTGAAGGAGTAATCGGTGCACTTTCCAGAACGCCCTATTACCCCGCACTTGAAGGGTATAAAGGCGACCTTGCAGAGATCGAGAACGCCCTGGATAAATGGTATTACGCAAAACGGATTGAAGCTGCGATACAGACCGGGAATAAACTGTTCTTAAAATTCCTGAGGACAGAGATAGATTTGAAGAACCTGAAGATGCTATTCAGGATGAAGCGCGCTGGCATGGAGCGCGAAGATATAATGAAGCTGATCATCCCCGGAGGCATGGAGCTTAAAGAAGCGGATCTTAACAGGCTTGCATCACTGCCTCTTAACGAATTCGTACGCGCTCTTGAAGAATTCTCTTACTGGAATGCGATAGCGGATGTAAGCAGCGATTTATCCTCTCTTATAAACATTGAGATACGTCTTGATAAATACGGACTGGAATACGCGGCCCGGATATCATATTATTACCCGCTCTCGATTCTGCCCATCCTTGATTATATACTGAGTAAGAAGATCGAAGTGGACAACCTGAGGATAATCGTACACGGGAAAGAAACGAAGCTTCCCGAAGAAATAATAAAAGCCCACCTGGTGATGTAGATGGAAATAGCGGTCGTAGGACATAATGATTTTGTATTAGGGTTCCGGCTTGCTGGTATTCGAAAGACTTATGATACCACGCCTGATAATATAGAGTCAAAGATCCAAAGCGTGTTGAACGATAAAACAGTCGCGATTCTTTTGATCCACAATAACGATTTGGAAAAGTTATCACCGCATATGCAAAAAACACTCGATGATTCTGTTGAGCCCACTGTGATAGCTATTGGCGGAAAGGGCGAGAGCACGAACCTGAGAGAGAAAATAAAACAAGCGGTGGGAGTCGATCTCTGGAAATAGCATGATACTAATGAAAATAATCCTAACAATACTCCCGAATTAATTCGGGGGACTAAAGAAGGTGTCTTGGAAAATGAATGCAAAAGGTAAAATTTATAGAATATCAGGACCAGTTGTCATAATCAGCGGTTTAAATACCCGAATGTACGATGTGGTCAAAGTCGGAAATGAAGGATTGATGGGTGAAGTGATAGGTATAGAGGGGGATAAGTCCACAGTACAGGTATATGAGGAGACCTCAGGTATCAAGCCGGGTGAGCCTGTTGAGAATACAGGTATGCCTCTGTCTGTTGAGCTTGGACCCGGATTGCTTGAGAGTATATACGACGGGATCCAGCGCCCTCTTCCGGTCTTAAAAGGTACGATGGGCGACTTTATCAAACGCGGGGTATCTGCAAACGGTCTTTCCCGCGAAAAGGAATGGGACTTTGTACCAACGGTGAAGAAGGGAGACAAAGTAAACGCCGGCAATATAATAGGAACTGTCCAGGAAACGCAGAACATCCAGCAGAGGATAATGGTACCACCAAATGTTTCAGGCACAGTCGCCGAAATTAAAGCTGGCAAATTCAAGGTCGATGATGTCGTATGCACCCTCAGCGACGGAAAAGAACTCACGATGATGCAGAAATGGCCTGTCAGGAAGCCAAGACCGGTCAGCAAGAAATTAATGCCGAATAAACCGCTGATAACAGGCCAGAGAATCCTTGACGGCCTTTTCCCTGTAGCAAAAGGCGGAACAGCAGCCATCCCCGGTCCTTTCGGGAGCGGGAAAACAGTTACCCAGCAGCAGCTCGCAAAATGGAGCGACACCGAGATCGTGGTGTACATCGGATGCGGTGAGCGGGGCAACGAAATGGCGGATGTCCTGAACGAATTCCCCGAACTTGAGGACCCGAAAACCGGGAGACCTCTAATGGAGAGAACAGTACTTATCGCAAATACCTCTAACATGCCAGTTGCAGCCAGGGAAGCATCGGTTTATACAGGCATTACCATAGCCGAATATTACAGGGATATGGGTTATGACGTATCCCTGATGGCAGACTCAACTTCAAGATGGGCAGAAGCAATGAGGGAGATCTCATCACGTCTTGAAGAGATGCCCGGCGAAGAAGGTTATCCCGCTTATCTTGCAGCAAGACTATCTGAATTCTACGAGCGCGCAGGTAAAGTGAATGCCCTCAGCGGAAGAGAGGGTTCTATCACGGTCATCGGAGCGGTCTCGCCCCCGGGCGGTGACTTCTCAGAACCTGTTACCCAGAACACGCTCCGTATCGTCAAGGTATTCTGGGCACTTGATGCGAAACTTGCCCAGAGGCGGCATTTCCCGGCAATAAACTGGCTCAACAGTTATTCATTGTATACAAAGGCACTGGGTGACTGGTACAGCGAAAACGTATCTGTCGAATGGTCAAAGTTAAGGGACGACGCAATGGAGTTGCTCCAGAAAGAAGCTGAACTTCAGGAAATCGTGCAACTTGTGGGTTCGGATGCACTCCCGGAAGACCAGCAGCTGACACTTGAGATCGCAAGGATGATACGGGAATATTTCCTGCAGCAGAACGCGTACCATGATGTTGATACATACTGTCCCATGGACAAGCAGTACAAGCTGCTGAAAGCCATCACAATATGGGGCAATAAAGCCCAGTCCGCACTTGAAAGCGGAGCCGCTGTTGAAGACATCATGAAATTAAAATCAAAAGACGCCCTTGCAAAAGTCAAATTCGAGAAGGACTTTGACTCAGCGCTCGGCGTGGTTACAAAGAGCATGGAAGAAGAGTTTGGCAATCTGAGGGGGAAGTAACATGACTAAAGAGTACAAGACGATCAGAGAAATTGCAGGACCTCTTATCTTTGTCGAGAAGACGGAACCTGTCGGATACAACGAACTGGTGCATATTACCCTCCCTGACGGCAGTAGCAAAAGAGGACAGGTACTTGATACCTCTGAAGATATCGTAGTTATCCAGGTATTCGAAGGTGCCGGAGGACTTAATAAAGAGTCCAGTGTCAGATTCACAGGCGAAACAATCAAACTCCCGGTCTCGATAGACCTGCTCGGCAGGATACTCTCAGGCTCGGGTGAGCCGCTGGATGGCGGACCTCGCATTGTGCCCGAGGACAGGCTTGAAATAACGGGCGCAGCTATTAACCCTTATGCCCGCCTTCCGCCAAAAGAATTCATCCAGACAGGCATCTCCACCATCGACGGGATGAACACGCTGGTCAGGGGCCAGAAGCTTCCCATATTCTCAGGCTCGGGTCTGCCGCATAACGAGATTGCGCTTCAGATAGCCAGGCAGGCAAGGGTCAGGGGTTCTGATGAGCAGTTCGCAGTGGTGTTTGCCGCAATGGGCATTACCAATGAAGAGGCACAGTATTTCATGCGCGACTTTGAACGCACAGGCGCTCTTGAGCGGGCTGTTGTGTTCCTTAACCTGGCAGACGACCCGGCTGTGGAGCGGCTTATCACGCCGAGGCTTGCACTTACAGCAGCCGAGTACCTTGCATATGAACACGACATGCATGTGCTCGTTATCCTGACCGATATCACGAACTACTGCGAAGCGCTTCGCCAGATGGGCGCAGCAAGAGAAGAAGTGCCCGGCAGGCGCGGGTATCCCGGATACATGTACACAGACCTGGCTTCGTTGTACGAACGCGCAGGCGTCGTTAAAGGAAGAAAAGGCTCGGTCACACAATTCTCCATATTATCCATGCCTGGCGATGATATCACGCATCCGATCCCCGATCTTTCAGGATATATTACCGAGGGGCAGATCGTTATATCAAGGGAATTGCACAGGAAAGGCATCTATCCGCCAGTCAATGTACTTCCATCACTCTCAAGGCTGATGAACTCAGGCATAGGAGCGACCAGGACAAGGGAAGACCACAAGTCGGTCTCAGACCAGCTATATGCGGCCTATGCAGAAGGCAAGGATCTGAGAGGACTTGTAGCCATCGTAGGCAAGGATGCTCTCTCGGACAGGGATAAGAAATTCCTTGAGTTCGCCGATATGTTCGAGGACAGGTTCGTCCGTCAGGGCGTGGACGAGAACAGGGATATTGAAACGACCCTCGACCTTGGCTGGGAACTCCTGTCTTCACTGCCTGAAGCACAGCTCACAAGGATAGATAACAAGTACATCCAGAAATATCACCCGGCTCATAAGGGAAAGCAGGAAGGAAAGTAAGGGTATATGGCTATCAAGGACAATATAAAACCCACACGTTCTGAGCTTATCGAACTCAAGAAGAAGATCAAGCTGAGCCAGAGCGGACACAAGCTTCTTAAGATGAAGCGCGATGGCCTGATACTTGAGCTTTTCGCAATACTTGAGAAAGCAAAGGACGTGAGGGCGGAAGTGGAGAAGCAATTCACCGTCGCTTCACAGAAGCTCGCTATCGCCAAATCCGTGGAAGGCGCAGTGGTAGTGAGATCCACAGCCTTTGCTCTCAAGGATACGCCAAAACTGGAACTTGAAAGCAAGAACGTGATGGGTGTCGTTGTTCCTAAGATCGAGGCTTCAAGCGTCCATAAGAAACTGAACGAACACGGTTACGGCATAATAGGCACAAGCTCCCGCATCGATGAGGCAGTGGATGCTTATGAGATCCTTGTTGAGAAGCTCATCCTTGCAGCAGAGATAGAGACGACGATGAAGAAGCTGCTTGATGATATAGAGAAAACGAAGCGCAGGGTGAATGCGCTTGAATTCAAGGTCATCCCTGAGCTTACTGAGGCGAAGGACTTTATTGTGCTGAGGCTTGAGGAAATGGAAAGGGAGAATACGTTCAGGTTGAAGAGGATAAAGGGATAATTCTTATATTATCTTTCCCCTAAAATTTTCTTAATATACATCTCGATCACCGCAGGCTCCACGGTCTTGCCAGCCCAGAATTTCAGGATGCTCCCCTTATTCATCACAGCAACCAGGGGAAGTTTCTTTTCCTCTGCCTCTTCTTGAAAAATGATATGGTAAAGCGCTCCCCCCTCAGGCCTGTCTTCAGCGACCTCGATGACCTCAATCCTGTCCTGGTATTTTTTTGCAATTTCATCTATGTTGGGCTGGTTCCCCTCACAGAGCTTGCATTTATCGTCCCTTAACCTGTCGCGCCGTATGTTGAGAAGCACAGGGCGCCCGATTTTGATTATCCTGTCGATAAGCTGCTCTACCGGCCTGTATTTATCCTGAACATACTCCTCGACCGTGTCTTTATACTCGGCCTGTACCTGTTCAGGGGTAAGTGAATTCGCCTTTGCAAGCGCATTGATGAAATTCCTCCTGAACTTTTCTTTATGGACTATTAGAAGTTGCTTTAGGTTCATGACTATCGGTAAATCAGATAATCTCCGATGGTATAATAAGGTTTCTTGAGCCGCTCATAGCTACACAGGAACTTTTTACTCCATAGTATTATTAATTACAACGAATACTAAGATATCATGGAACTGCTCTTTATTGTTCTTATCGCATTCTTTGTTTCAATTCTTTTCTCGATGCTCGGTCTTGGAGGGGCGATTATTTATGCCCCTATTTTCTTCTGGCTGGGACTTCCTCTCCTGACCGCAATACCCATGGGGCTGTTCCTTAACGCGATAACCACTGCCTCGGCTTCGATAACTTATTTAAAACTGCGTCTTGTGGATACCAGGATAGCTCTTCCGATCATCCCGACTTCCATTCTCGGCGCACTTGTTGGCACATATCTTACGCGCAGGGCGGATACGGAGATCCTGGTCATATTGCTCTCTATAATACTTTTCCTTGCCAGCATAAGGATACTTTTCTTTAGCAAAATCGGCTTCTCTGCCGGAACAACTGTTAAAGAACAGGTGGTGATAGGCGCAGCCGGCGGCTTTTTAGTTGGTGTTATTTCCTCGCTTGTGGGTATCGGCGGCGGCACTTTTATAATGCCGCTTCTTCTGGTTCTCGGGTTTGAGACAAAAAATGCTGCTGCGACCTCAGCATTCATAGTGACTTTCATATCCTTTTCCGGGTTCCTGTTCCATCTGCTCTTTGGGCAGCAGCAGATGGATGTAAGCATACTTCTCTATGCAGGAGTAGCCGCTTTCATAGGCGCACAGGCAGGCTCGAGACTGATATTCAGGCGCACGTCGTCCAGAACCATCGAGAGGATGTTCGCGCTTGTGCTGCTGTTCGTAGCTGGAAAACTGCTGTACGGCTTATTGTGATTTTACACAATCGGGATAGGCAGTTTTCAGCATCTGTACGTTTTCCGTGTACATGGCATGGAAGCCTGGATAAGATGGTGTTAACTTAAGACCATTATTGAACAAACTTTCTGAGTTTTACCAGAGATATAAGCTATGTAAAACACCGCAAAGGGCGCAAAGAACGCAAAGGACAGAAACATAAACTCTTTGCGCCCTTTGCGTTCTTTGCGGTGAGCGCTCATGGTCTACCTGATATGCCGCCGAACATTAATATTAAGTTAACATAATCCTGGATAAATGGCGAGCATTTATGATGCGCCTGTTCAATATGGGAAATAATATGAGACAACTCACAGACCTCGATAAACAAATCCTTGCAAAACTCGCACCGGAGCTTGAAGGTACAACAGGTCCTGCGCCCGGGCATGATTTTAAATTTATCCTTGTCCCCGTATCCCACCGCGTCTCAGAATCGCCTGAGGACTTTGCAGCCAGGTTCAACAAACTGACAGATGAAGAACTTACCTATATTGTAGACCTGATCCTGCGCGGCGAGGAGGATGTGCGCTCCCTGGCTGAAGGGGATTATGACGCGCTGCTTGAAGTTATAGAGAAAAGGATGCCGGAAAAGGCGAAGGGATTGAAGAATTCAGGGTGAGGTACGAGTAACGACTCCCGAATAGAATTCGGGAGCTTCAACGCGCGGGTGCATGAGGATAACTATAGAAAAATCGGGCACGAGACTATTTAAACGCAAAGGTTACTAAGATATTAAGAGTTATATTCTTTGAACAATAAATATAGGCTGAATGGAAAAAATGTGCTTGAGTTAAATTATTGAGGGATTAAAGTGGCAGAAGAAAGTTCAATTGATCTACAAAAATGGGCAAATGCTCAAGAAACAGAAATTGAATTAGATATCCAGGGAAAAATAATCGATTTTTTAAATCCAGAGATTTCACGACCTGATAAGCCTGAAGAAAGAATTCGACAATTACTAGCTAGATCATTATTTTACGAATATGGTTATCCAAAAGAATTAATGGCTTTTGAAGTGTCGATAAAAGATGGATCAAAAGAAATTAAAGACGTAGTGAATGGGAATCCTACCCGAGCAGATATTGTTATTTATAAAACGAAAGAGGCAAAGCAAAGTTATGATCAAGGCAATATTTTCGCAATTTTTGAAACTAAAAAGCAAGATCGTCAAGATGGATATAATCAATTGGTTTCGTATATCGAAAGAACTTCCTCAGAAGGTGGTGGCTGGAGTAATGGAAGGCAGCTAGATTTTTATCGGCGAATAATAAAAAGTCCAAGTGAACAAGAGTTTAAAAAATGGCCTGGTTTTCCAAAGTATAAACAAGCATGGGATGCAGTTGGAAAATATAAAAAAGATGAATTAATCATTCCACACAATTTAAAACCAATTTTTTTAACCGCTCATAATGCAATTTATAAGAGTGGGATTAACTCAGAAGATGTTGCATTAGATATGGTTCGAATAATATTAGCAAAACAAAGAGATGAATTAGAACCTGGAAACGATAGCCAATTTTATTGTACACCTGATGAATTTTCAAATAATATAGGGCAAAAAACCGTAGCTGATAGAGTTAGAAATTTATTTAAGAAAGTTAGGGATGAAAATCTGGATGTTTTTGATGAACATGAAAAAATTACTGCTACTGATGAAGAAATCTCAACAATAGCATCATATCTGTCAATATATTCACTTACAAAAGCAGATACAGACGTTATTGGAACTGCCTACGAAGTTTATGTGGCATCTCATTTAAAAGGTGAACGGGGTCAATATTTTACAAATCGGTTATTAATCAAACTTATTGTAAATATACTTAATCCAAATGAAAATGATATTGTATTAGATCCTGCATGCGGTTCTGCGGGGTTCCTTTTAACAACATTAAATTATGTGAAAAATAAAGTAAATAATTCGCAAAGAACTATTGAGGCAAAAATTGATACCATTAACAAATTCAGAGGAAATCTTTTTGGCATAGATATTAGTCCTAAATTAGTTAAAGTGGCCCAAGCAAACATGCTTCTTGGGAAAGATGGCCATACTGGAATTGTTAAGGCAGACAGTTTAAATCCAATTGAAGAGCAACTTCCTGCATTTTTTTGGAAAAAGGCAGGTTTTAATAAACCATCTATAATTATGACCAATCCGCCTTTTGGTTCTTCCACGGAACATAAGATTAAAAATAAAAAGAAGTTAGAACAGTTCGAAATTGGATGCATTTGGGATAAAAATGAAAAGAATACATTAGTAAAATTGGAAAAACTAGCAGAAACATCTGGGCGCCCTCCCGAACTATTATTTTTGGAACGATGTATTCAGTGGGTACGTCCTGGCGGAAAAATTGGAATTGTAATGGCGCGGGGACAATTGGATGGAAAAGAGGCCCTTCCTTTAAGGAATTTAGTTTTGAAACAATGTAAAATATTAGCTGTTGTTAATGCGCACGATGATAGCTTTCAACCTTTTTGTGGTTCAAAAGCATCATTATTAATGCTTCAAAAATGGAAAGACGATGAAGAAAGAAATAACGATTATAAAATATTTATGGGAATCTCAAAAAAAATTGGCCAGAATTCGCGCGGGGAACCAATTTTTAAGCGAGATTTAGAAGGGAAGGTGGTTATTTATAATGGGGCGCCTGTGTTGGATCATGATATCGATGAGATTATTCAAGCTTATTATAATTTTAAAATAGGTAAACCGATTACTCATAGTTTTTGTTATTCAATTAAAAGAAGTGAGGTAGACTTAAATACTCTCAGTTTTAATCCAATACATTATCTGCCAAAATTAAATGAAAGTATTAAAATAATTCTGGCTTTAGGAGACGATGAATCGCAATGGAGTATAAAACGTCTTGGAGATATTGCGAACGTTTTTAATGGCCCTAGATTTAAAAGGCCTTATGCTGACGACGGAGTAACATCTGGTGAGGGTATAATTCCGTATTATACAGGTACAGCAATGACACAAACAAAAGGAGAAAATATAAAATATCTTGATAAAAAAAGGGCAAATAAAGCTCAACTAAAACAATTAGAAAAATTGGCAATATATAAAGATTGGATTTTAATTACTGATTCTGGGACATTGGGTAGAATAATTTATACACTGCCTTTCCATGACGGTGTAATTGCAACAAATAATTTGATTCGAGTTGTTATAGATGATCAGGTTTTAAGAGGATATGTATATGAATTCCTTCAATCACCATTAGGTCAAAATCAAATGTTAAAAAACACATATGGAACTAATCAAGAACATTTAGAACCAAACCATGTTGCTGATGTGTTAGTTCCAATTCCTAAAGATGAAAATATATTAAAAATTATAGGAGAAAACGCTTTAAACAGTATAAAATTAATGCAAGAAAGTATTTTATTAAGAAGCAATGCAAGAAAGGAATTATATAACGTTTTGAAAATTTGAGAATAAACAAACTTAAACCTAAAGTTAGAGTTAATTCCACTCTTTCCGATTCTGGTTCTTTCGGGAATTTCTCCCTCTCCGTGCCCATTTCTCAGCATAAATGTGGATGCACGAGAACGAGCGTGGATGCAGTCACTATACCCCGTACTTGAATGGTACAGGGATTGATAGCGTTTTTCGCCTATAAACCCTTCTCACTCGCAGAACAATTTTGTGAAGAGATATATTTCTCCTACACTTCCCAGCCCTGCCCAACAGAGCCGTGATAGCAGCCCGGAGACCAGAGATGACATTTGCACCATTCCCCGGCGTTTAGAATCATGCTATTCGCACAACCCCTCAATATACCTTTCAGCCGACACCGCAGCTATCGCCCCATCGCCAACAGCCGTGGCGATCTGGCGCAGCGGCGTGACCCTGCAATCGCCTGCCACGAAAATGCCTTTGACTGATGTTGACTGCCCCGGATACGGGATTATAAACCCGCCCTCGTCTTTTTCAACATTCGCAAAGCCTGTGTTGGGAATCAAACCCACGTATATGAACACGCCGTCTGTTTTTATTTCCGAAAGCTCGTTCGTTTTAACGTTCCTGATAATCGCCTTCTCGACAATCTGCTTCCCGGCTATCTCCTCAACTACGGAATCCCAGACCACGCTGATCTTCGGGTTGGCAAAAGCATGCTCCTGATTTATTTTCTCGGCGCGCAGTTTGTCTCTGCGGTGGACGATATACACTTTCTTTACCATCTTGGTCAGGTAGATGGCTTCAGTGATCGCAGAATCTCCTCCACCCACGACTACCACGACCTTATCCCTGAAGAAAAAGCCGTCGCAGGTGGCGCAGTAAGATACCCCCCTGCCTGTAAAATTGATCTCCCCTTTGGCGCCCAATCTTCTTGGCGTTGTGCCTGTCGCGATGATCACGGCTTTTGCCTCGAAATCGCCTTCAGTCGTTTTCACAAGCTTTGTATTCCCTTTATCCTCTATCCCCATGACCTCGACCATACTCTTTGTTTCAAGTCCGAATTTAAGCGCATGCTCTTCGAACTTCCGTGCAAGGTCGCCGCCTGATATCTCAAGGAAACCCGGGTAATTCTCGATCAGGTCGGTGATTATTATCTGACCGCCGATCCCCGTTCTTTCCAGGAGGAGGGTTTCTAACATCGCACGCTTTGCATATATTCCTGCGGTAAGACCAGCCGGCCCCCCACCGATAATAATGATATCGTATGCCATAATTTTTCATCCACTGGGTTTTGCATATAAGATGTTAAACAGGCTTAATAGCTTTATCTTTTGGCTTTGGAAAACTTTATATGTCAGTAAGACCAAGTATCATATGTAAGAAAAACTTACACATGAAACCAAAAATAAAAAGGTGAGACCTATGAACGCGAAAACAATCGTGGCGGTAGCAGTCATCCTTGCTGTACTGGGAGCAGGCTACGTCGTGGCAAGACCGGGGAACGGCGGTTCCTGGGGCGGCATGATGGGCGGCAACCGGGATGGTAGCGGGATGATGGGAGGCTATGGCAACGGAATAACAGACGGCTATGGCAGTATGATGGGCCAATATGCAGGCATGATGAGCGGCTTTGGAAATGGCATCTGGAACAGCATGGTGGGCGGTTACAGGGGCATGATGGGCTACGGCAGCGGAGTAACAGCCGGCTACGGCGGCATGATGGGCGGCAATGGGACAGGAAGTGGAATGATGGGTTATGGCAACGGAAATGGTCGCTGCGGCGCTGGCTATACCGGCAGCAGCTATGGGGTTAACGCTACCCCTATAACCATTGAGAAGGCAAAGGATGCGGTACAGCAGTATCTTGCTTCCACTGGCAATGCCGACCTTAAACTTTCCGAGGTTATAGAATTTGATAATAACTTCTATGCAGGGGTAAAGGAGCAGAGTACAGGCACACATGCATTCGAATTGCTGGTGAACAAATACACAGGCGCTGTATTCCCTGAGATGGGCCCGAACATGATGTGGAATACAAAGTACGGACACATGAACTGGAACACATCGGCGCAGGCTACGGTGACTGAAAAGCAGGCAACCGAATATGCACAGGATTACCTCGATAAGGCGCTGCCCGGAACAAAAGCTGGTAGTGTCGATGCTTTCTACGGATATTACACTATTGAGGTGCTGAAAGACGGTAAAACATACGGGATGCTCAGCGTGAATAGCAACTCAGGCGCTGTGTGGTACCACAACTGGCATGGGGCTTTTGTAAAAATACTGGAAGTTGGGTAAGCTTCCAGTATCTCTATGAAAAATGAGGGGTGAGGTAATATCCGTCCCTTTTATTTTAAATACATTCAGATTCTTTTAGTGAACCGGTGAAACGGTGGATAAGAAATCCCTTGCAGAAATACTGGATGCTCTTGGGAACGAGCACAGCCTTGCCGTCATGGCAGTGCTTGCGGGGGGCGAATGTTACGTCTCGGAACTGGCCAAGATAGTCGGGATATCCCGCCCGCTTCTCTACCTGCACCTTAAGAAACTTGAAAATGCAGGGCTGGTGGAAAGCGAGATACGGCATTTCGAGGAGCCGCCTTATACGAAAAAATTTTATAAAGCAAAGAATTTTGAATTAATACTCTCATTAAGTAAAATTAAAGAGATCGTGAAGTAGGAGAAATTTATGCAGATGATGGACGGAATGTTCGGGTCGGCTACGGAATGGCCGATATACACTCTTATAATAGTGGTAGTTATCCTTGGTCTTATATCCGTTTATTTAAGCTACATGACTTTAGCGGAACTTAAAGAGATGAGATTGGCTTTTGAGAGAGTTGAAAAACTCCTTAAATCGGTTGAGTGAGATATGGTCCTCAACGATTCCCAGAAAAACATCATAAAAAAACAATTCGAAAAACTGACCGGGGATGTCGAACTCATCGTTTTCACACAGGAATTTGAGTGCAGTTTTTGTAAGGAAGCCCGGGAGCTGGTACTTGAGATAGGGGCCTTGTCCCCGAAAATAAGTACAAAAGTTTACGACCTTGTCAAAGACGAAGAGCAGGCAAAAAAATACAACATCAAAAAAATACCTGCTACTATTATTGCTGGAATTGCTGGAAAATCCGATTATGATATCAGGTATTATGGCGTGCCTGCAGGTTACGAGTTACCTGTTATTGTGGATGATACCATAGATGTTTCCCGGGGCTTTACAATGCTGTCGGATAATGTGAAGAAAAAGCTGGCAGAGATAACTAAACCCGTACATATACAGGTGTTCATATCACCCACATGCCCGTTCTGCCCAAAGGCGGCGCGGATTGCGCATCAATTAGCTATAGAGAACGAGTTCATACGTTCTGATGTCATTGAGATGACCGAATTCCCGTACCTTGCCCAGAGATACAGAGTGATGAGCGTTCCTCACACAGTGATCAACGAGGATACATCGCTAGTGGGATTGCAGCCGCCTGAGGTATTTATCGAGCAGATAGCCATGGCGCTGCGGGCGAGCTTTAACCCGATGTACTCTTAGACAGGTCTTGCCTGGATAATAAACTCATCAGCAAAAAGATTTTTCCAGAACACAGCCAGCCTATACCACAGGAAATTCAGCCTTTCCTTGAAAAGATAAATGCTGGGTGTGACATCAAGCCAGATGATCCTGTACCCTGCATCAATAGCCAGCTTTTTAGCGGATCTTAGATTATAGAACCGCAGGTGTGTCTTATCGAAAACACCGGACTCGGAATATTCAAATTTCCCGCAAAGGATGGTCAGCCTTGAATACCAGTTGACAATGTTCGGGACAGAGTATATTATAAAACCTTTCTCAGAGAGATATTTTTTAAGGTCGTCCAATATTTTCGAGGGCTCTTTAAAATGTTCAAGGACGTTGCCAAGAACAATGCAGTCAAAAGATCCTGTTTCATAAGGCAGCTCTGTATTTTCGATATCAACGTTCAGGATTTCAATGCATTTGTTATTTCCGATCCTTGCCATTTTAAAGTCTTTTTCCACGCAGAATACTCTGCATTTTTTCCATATCGACAGGATATTGGCAAGCCTGCCATCCCCGCAGCCGATTTCCAGTACTTTTGAGCCGTGTGGTATTTGCCTGAATATCTTACAGCGCGAGGTATAGGTATCATTATAAAAGCTCATTTTGATTTTACCATCGTTACTTTACCCTCTTTGTCTATTTTCACGGATTTAAAATGGGGACCTTTCCAGTAGACCATCTTTTCAATGTTGATCTGTACGATCACGTCGTTCTCTCCCATGGGTTTATTCTCGATTACAGCCTGGTACTTGCCTTTGAATTCCAGGTATATGTCGCGGTACAACTGCAGCGTCTCCTCAGGAAGGAAATAGATAGGCCCTTTCTCAGTTATAGAAGCTGTTCCCTGGGCCATTACCCCCTCGTTGTTGAACGGGTTTACCGGGTCTCTTATGTCGATGGTGATGCTTACGTTCGGATTCTCAAGTATGTTCTTGACCTTCTTTGATTTCTCATTGGTGATGAAGAATATTTTCTGGGACTGACCATCGTATACGAAGAACACAGGGGTAAGATGCGGCATGTCAAACCTGTCGCTTGTGCAGACATACCCGAAATAATTCCCGTACAATATGTTCAGCATCTCGTCAGGTATTTTCATGCTCACACCGGCACACTGATCTGTTTTGCCCCTCTCCAGTATATGATCCGGGCAGGCTTCACTTCTACAAGGATCCTGGCAATGATCGGCGTCAGCTGCCAGGCTTTGGGCAATTCCGAAGTAGAGTATTTCCTGGTATATTCAGGATATTTCGTTATAAAAAGCCGAAGCGTTCGCAGCATCTGTATTAACCGGAGCGGGATATCCAGCACCCCGTATATCTTCACATTTCCCGTAAATAAAACCGCCTTGTTCTCGTAGATATTGCTCATATCCCTTTTATCTATCAGGAAGGCGACTTTGTTGTTCTTCCTCATTACTTTCAATTTTTTTGCTTCTTTTGAAGTGTTAAAAAATATCCTCTGCCCGTCAAAGACATAGACCACAGGGGTTATATGTGTCACTCCTTTAAGGGATGTTCCTACATAGGCAAAACTGGATTCTTTTACAAGGTTGTATATATCAGGCGGCAGCCACGGCACCTTTGATATAAGATATGCAGAGACAAAGCTGGTAAAAGTTATAAAAGTCATGAAAGCAAATACCATTACGACAAAAGGAGGGTCGCTCTTTAGCAGGGGTAACAGGAGAAGCGAGATCAATCCGAAGAAGACGTTATTGATATCCAGTTTCCGAAGTGCCCTGAGCTCAGTGTAGGGAGTATGCTCAAGTTCTGTCCTTTTTTCAGCGAGCTTTTTTAGCTCAAGGGACCTCCACAGGGCAAGGATGGATGTCCATATCCCGAGTCCCATCCTGTAGCATATATCCCATATGAGAAGGCCGACGAAAAACAGCAACAAAATGTTCGGATTCTCCCCGAGCCAGTTTTTCAGCAAACCCGAGCCGTCATAGAAAAGATAGAGCATAAAAGGAACGAATATAGCAACCCCGGGGATTGCTTCATAATGGTTCTTATGGAAAAGGATCCCTTTATATCGTTCAAGCAACTCATTTTCATCCTTACTTAATGGCGCCCTGAATTTTCGAAGGGTCGGCCCCTGCTGCAGGATTAACATGCTCCATAGCACTGCTACCAGGATCCCGAGCGAACCGTATGCCAGTGAGATCGTTTTCAGATGAAAAACGAGGCCCAGGATAATACCGAGAACGAGGAGAAATAATAATTGCAGCAGGATGCTGTACTGGTACGAAAGAAGAGAGAACGGCGGTATCTTGCCCACTATTATTTCATATATCCACTTCATTTCTTTTTTTTCGCCGTCATGCATATGAAGGTTTGATGTAATGCATTGATAATAGACCTCTCTCCTGAACCACTATCAGAAAAGTAAATCGATAAGGTTATTTATTAACAGTAGAATCATCAGGCTGGTAAGTATGAAAAACATAAAATTAATCTCAATAGTTTTAATTATCATATTATCCGCTTTCCTGGGGTGCGTCAAGCCTCCGGCCGGTACCCCGACCCCAACTCCAACTGCAACGCCGACAGTTACCGAGACCATACAGCCCACGGTCGTTCCGACTACTCCGAGTCCCACACCCACACCTACTCCTGCGCATGTTAGCGTTCCTGTAGTCTACAAAGCCGATGTTGACAGCTACCGTGGGTTCACGAGAATTGTCAGTAATTCTTCAAAGCCAGTACAATATGACGTTTATAACAGAACTCTTACAATTGTAGCTGGAGATACTGTAGTGTGGATCAATGATGCCGATCCTGAAGAAAAGCTTACTATTTTAAGCGAAGAAGGGTTATGGCCAACAAATGAAACAAAAGCTATATTAAGATGGAATTTTGCCAAGTTTAACTATACGTTTACTCAACCTGGAACGTATGGTGTTTATATCAAGGAATACCCGCGTATACAACATCTAAAAATTATAGTGAACCCGTAAATATCCCCAGAAAAATAATCACGAAGAATCATGATGATTAAATCGTAAAGTTTAATTTAAGGAGATAGGACACCGGCTTCCGTGCAAACTGTTTTAGTATTGGATAAATGTTTCAAAATAGTATGAATTACTGTGCCCGCAGTAAGCAGTAGTGATAGGAGGCGGTTTTATACACAAAGAAGAGTTGATTCAGCTACACACCTTGATGGTGCAGATGAAGAGGTTTTTTGAAGATAAAGGGAAGGGGGAATTTTCCCAGTACCAGTCCCTGCAGATAAGCCCCATACATGTGCACCGCAGCAAAGCTGAACACAAACACGCCATCTTCGTTCTCGGCAAGGAGATTGCATCCATAATGGCACACGATGAATTCTCAGGAGCCGGAAGAACATCGGTGCGAATGCAGGAGCTTGCATGCCGTGCTGTGGATGAGATGGCGAAATAAAAAACGTATTTTTTATTTTTATTCTATTACTTCAACTTTTGCGGAAAACATTTCGAAGCATATATTAGGTAATACAGAAAAAGAACGGGGAAAGAGGGATATATATGGAACTTAACGGAGTAGAGATAGAAGATACATTCGCAGAAGCTTTTCCGATAAAGATAGCACGGGTATTGATCACTGGAGCGACAAAGAGATGGGCGCTGGTTGCGGCGCAGGAAGCAACCGGATTCGGGACATCCGTCATAATGTGTCCTGCCGAGGCAGGCATTGAAAAAGTCGTGAACGGTAACGAGACACCGGACGGCAGACCCGGCGCGTATATACAGATATGCACTTTCGGTTACAAAGCTCTGGAAGAGCAGCTCTTAAAACGCCTGGGACAGTGCGTGCTGACTGCACCGACAGCAGCGATGTGGAACGGTCTCCCCAATGCCGAGAAGCAGTTCGATACAGGGTTCAAGCTCAAGTTCTTCGGGGACGGATTTGAATCTGAGGCAAATATCGGCGGCAGGAAAGCATATAAGATTCCCATGATGCAGGGCGAATTCATTGCCGAACACGGTGTGGGAGCACAGGACGGCATTGCAGGCGGGAACTTCTTCATAATGGCGGATAACCAGATGGCTGCGCTGGCTGCGGCTGAGAACGCAGTGGATGCGATAGCACAACTTGAAGGAACGATCACTCCCTTCCCGGGCGGCATAGTCGCAAGCGGCTCGAAAGTTGGATTTACGAATTACAAGTTTATGAAAGCCACAACGAACGAGAGATACAGCCCCTCACTCAAAGCCAAAATAAAAGATACAAAGGTGCCGGCTGACGTGAATGCCATATACGAGATCGTGATCAACGGTCTGAGCGTGGAAGCCATCAACAAATCAATGAAGGCCGGAATTGAAGCTGCGGTGAAGATACCCGGCGTTAAGAAGATAAGCGCAGGGAACTATGGCGGCACTCTGGGTCCGCACAAGTTCAACCTCAACGAGCTGTTTTAATCAAGCGGGGTTAAACCCCCACTTTTATTTTACGGATACATCACCACTTTTCCCGCATCTCCGGATATCATAGCCTCAAAGCCCTTCTCAAAATCATCCAGCCTGAGCCTGTGAGTGATAATCGGCGAAGGGTCAAACTTTCCGGAAGAGAGCAGTCTTGAAGTGATGAGCCATGTATCCCAGATTTTCCTGCCATATATGCCGCGGACAGTGATGTCTTTCATAACGAAGTCCTTAGCCAGATCGATGCACACGTCTTTTGTAGGCAAGCCCAGAATGGAGGCACTGCCCCTCGGGCGTACAGCCTTGAGCCCCTGAGCGAGCGCGGCTCCGCTTCCCGACATCTCAAGGAACACGTCCGCTCCCAGCCCATCGGTCAATTCCATTATTGCCTCCACAGGGTCTCTTTCATGCCTGTTAATAACAACATCTGCGCCCATCTTTTTTGCAAGGTCAAGATGCAGCTTTGAACCTGCTACCACAATGATACTCGCAGCCCCCGCAGCCCTCAAAATACCGATAGCGAACTGGGCTGTAGGACCTCCGCCGAATACCGCGACGGTCTTTGCTGTAACATCATGGCTGAAAACAGTGTACACACTGTTGCCTATGGATTCCTGCAGCGTAGCTATCTCTACGGGCATATCGGGCGGGTTTTTCCATACGTTCGTTTCAGGTATGACGGCATACCCGGCAAAGAAGCCATCAACATCGACGCCGAAGAACTTGAGATTCTGGCAGATGTGCATATTACCCATCCTGCACTGCATGCATTTCCCATCAAAGATATGGGACTCTGCTGATACAAGGTCACCTTCCCGGACAAGTGTGACTTCTTTTCCCACTTCCACAACCTCGCCGCATACTTCATGACCGATGGTCCTGGGCGGCGTTATCCTGCCTTCAGACCATGGATGTTCCCAGTTGTATATATGTACGTCAGTGCCGCATAACGAACAGGCTTTTACCTTTACCAGTACCTCATGGCTCTGCGGTACTGGAACTGGGGCTGCGGCAAGCTCCAATCCGGGTCCTTCTCTCGTCTTTCTTACAGCCTTCATCGTGTCCATAACTACCCACTGAAAAACTATAATTAGTCTTGCAGTTGTATAATATAAATAGTTTATCTAAACCAGATGTCATGGGGGAATTACGTGAACAATAGAATGGATTTTTTAAAAGAAATGATCCGGGACCTTAAAGACAAAAACCTGTTCATCGAACTTCCGGTCCTCGGCACTGAGCAGAAGAACAGGGTGGTCCTGAACGGAAAAAAAGCCATTATGATGTGCAGCAATAACTACCTCGGCTTTGCGAACCATCCGAGGCTGCGTGCAGCAGCAAAAGAAGCCATCGACCGCTGGGGATACGGCGCAGGGGCTGTGCGCCAGATCGCAGGCACTATGGAGATACATATCGAACTTGAGGAGATGCTGGCAGAATACAAACGCGCCGAAGCCGCGCTTGTGTTCGTGGCAGGCATAGCGGCGAACAGGGGAACGATACAGGCGCTGATGGGGGAGGAGGATGCAATCATCAGCGATGAACTCAACCACGGCAGCATCATCGACGGCGTAAGGCTGACAAAATCCAGGCGGATGGTATACCCTCACCTTGATACTGAAGGCTTGAAAAAAGCCCTGCAGGAGACAAAAGATGCAAGGCGCAGGCTCATAATCACCGACGGCGTGTTCAGCATGGACGGGGATATTGCACCTCTTGACCGGATAGTGGAACTGGCAGAGGAATATGATGCGATGGTCATGGTGGACGATGCCCACGGCGACGGGGTACTTGGTAAAGGCGGCAGGGGCATAATTGACCATTTCGGGCTTGAGGGCAGGGTGGATATCGATATGGGCACGCTGAGCAAGGCTTTCGGGAGCCTGGGCGGCTATATCGCAGGAAGGCAGGAGTTAAGGGAATACCTCATCAACACAGCCCGCAGTTTTATCTTTACCACAGCCCATCCGCCGTGCGTAGCTGCTGCGACCATGGAGGCTTTGCGGATGGTACAGGACGAGCCGCAGCATCTAAGAAACCTCTGGGATAACACGAAATATTTCAAGAAAGCCATGAGCGATATGGGATTCGATATAGGCAGGAGCCGGACGCCAATCACTCCGGTAATGGCTGGTGAGAGCAGGATAGCAATGGACCTCTCCGGGCAGTTGTTCCAGGAAGGGCTTTTTGCCAAACCCATCGTGTTCCCTCTTGTTGCAAAGGATAAATCCAGGGTCAGGATAATAGTTACTGCGCAGCATACAAGGGAAGACCTGGATGAGGCGATAGACATTTTCGAGAGGGTCGGTAAGAGGATGAAGTTGATCTAAAGGCAGTGTACTAAATTTCATGACAATATAAAAACAATCGCCACGGAGGCACGGAGACGCAGAGAAATATTTCAAAAAATCTCTCCGTGCCTCAGCGTCTCTGTGGCTCATTTATATGCTCCAGTCATATTACAGGTTTATTCAATTAAGCATTTAAACAGGTCACGATTATAGGACATTACCGATTTAAAGGTAAATATGCACACGACTGAAGTATCCATCGAATACGATATCCTGAAAGAGAACTCAGAGATCGCACGCAAAAACCGCAAAAACCTTGAAAAATTCAATATAACAGCTTTTAATATAATGGGTGCCATAGGCTCAGGTAAGACCCTGTTGATAGAGAAAACCATAGAGAGGCTTGGCAATGAGTACAGGATAGGTGCTATCGCCGGGGATGTGGTGGCAAGGATAGATGCAGCCAGGTTTGAAAAGCATGGAATCCCGACTGTCGGATTGAATACAGGTAAGGAGTGTCACCTGGATGCACATCTTATCGAGCATGGACTTCCGGAGCTACCTCTTGATTCCCTGGATATTCTGTTTATAGAGAACGTGGGGAACCTCATCTGTCCCACCGACTATGAACTGGGCGAACATAAGCGGGTAGTGGTCGTAAGCGTAAGCGAAGGGGATGACATAGTTGAAAAACATCCCCTTATTTTCAGTACGGCAGACCTTATTATCGTAAATAAAGTTGATATCGCAGAGGCTGTAAACGCCGATGCGGATAAAATGGTAAATGATGCGCGCACAATAAATCCGCGAATAGATGTGCTGAAGATGAGCCTCAAGACGGGGGAAGGTTTTGGAGAATGGATCGATTTTGTAAAGAAGTCTCACAGATAGAAACAGAGAATTATGATAAGAGGTAAGGCCACTCCTATCCCCGAATTCCTATCCGACGAACATACTATAATAGTATGAGTTATATATTTATCCATATAGATAATAATCTCTGTTATAATTATGATTATGATAGTTTTAAAAAGAAAAGTATAATTAGAGACTAAGGTGTTATTACTATGGGTGAGTTATTTTGAAAGACATTATTGAAGTAATCAAAACCCGGCGCTGTGTCCGCGAATATAAAGAAGATCCCGTTCCAGATGAGGATATCCAATTCCTTATCGATTGTGCAAGGTATGCCCCATCAGGTTTTAATATGCAGCCGTGGAGCTTTCTGGTCGTAAAAAACAAAGAGACCATGTGGAAGCTCTCGGAGAGCGGCAAGAAAGCCATGATCCCTTTACTTGAACCAATTAAGGATACCTCCAAAAAGGCTTCCGGTTTCCTTGTTTTTCTGAAGACTAAAGGAACCAGTATGTTCTACAATGCCCCTGCCCTCGTGATAATACTTGGGAATAAAAATGCGCCGACGGCTGATCATGACTGCGCGATGGCAGCCCAGAACATGATGCTTGCCGCGCACTCAAGGGGCATCGGAAGCTGCTGGATCGGAGGTGTGCTCCCAGCGCTTATGAACGAGGAGCTGTTGAAGGAACTGGGCGCGCCTGCGGGTTATAAAGCGGTTGCGCCGCTGATATTCGGGTATCCAAAAGGCAAGACGCAGATGCCTGAGAAGATTGAACCTGAGGTCAAATGGTTAAGATAAGGATGCAGGTATTTCCTTTTTTAACCCGGTAACATACTCGTGCGCAAGCCTGGCAGGCTCAGGAAGCTTGTACCCTCGAAGGCACGCCTTCGTTATCGAAAGAGAACTATTAAGTGAAACCCTGTGCCCCGGCGCCACGATTATTGTCCTGCTCCGTTCTCTGGACTTAAGCAGCCACCCGATCTGCCTGCCCTTATACATGAGCGGGGACGCCTCGCCTGCCCGGGATGGCTCTGTCCCCGTGCCGCAGAGAATCCTTTTCGTGATCCCGATGGTGGGCACATCCAGAGTGACACCGATATGCGTTGCGAGCCCTGCGCGCCTTGGGTGGTTGATGCCCGCGCCGTCAACCATCAGGATATCCGGGAGCTTTTTAAGTTTTTCATATGCGCTCACGATCGTCTGCCCTTCACGGAAACTCAGGAACGTGGGGATGTAGGGAAAACTTACGGTCCCGATAGAATGGATACGCTCCACGACCTTAAAAGTATCATACTCCAGTACTACTATGCCTGAGATGATTTTATCATCCACGAAAGACTGGTCTACGCCTGCAATTAACTGAAGTTCACCGAAATCGTCTTCTGTTATCGCCCTTTCGGCGACAAGACGCTGGGCTGCGAGAAGGGAGCTTCTGGATGTGTCGGAAGGGAAGAAGTCGGAGATAGCAGGCATAATATTACATGCAGCTTCAAAAGTATTTAACGCTATAAAAATGTTACCTATTTTGCAATTATTTTATTAATTGGCGAAAATTATCAATTTACTTAATAAGAATCAAACTTATTTAAGGCTTGATTCGATATGATATTGTTTTCATCCACGTATAAAGAGTTACTATGAAGTAGATACATACAGTAATTAGGGGACCTAACATAACTGTAAGTACTATACTAAGGAAAACTCCTAATATTATTCCTTGAGTCGCTATGAGATTGATAGCTACTGGATACAGAAGGATAAAAATCGAATTGTATCGACGTGGATTTGAAGTCAATCATAAAGTCGTTTATGAACTTATGAAGATAGACAATCTGCTGTGCATAAAAAAGCAATTTGTCCCAAAGACAACTGATTCTGAACACAACCTGCCACAGTCTATCCTAATTTAGATTTAATCTCTATAGCAAGTGAATCTTGTGTCTCTCTAATGATTTTATAAGATTTCCTAGAATCAAATATCATGAAGGCTCCATAGATTAATAAAGAAAACACTAATAAAATATATTCAACAGTAGGAATTTTTGTATTGAAAATAAAGCGAATTAGGGCGAACATTATTATAACAACCGCACCAAAAAGGGACGATAAGCCAACAATTTTTCCTGCATTCATAACGAAAATATATCTTTCATATCGATTAAGGACATTATCATTATAATTTTCCGTCATATCTTGAATAAAAAGAAAAAAACTCTGATAGCCTTCAGGTAATTTCATTTCACCCAAAATATTGAACCAATCGCCTAACTCGGAGATAGCTAATCCAAGAAAGTACGAGACTAGGAGAAATCCTATTAATTCTAGAGAAAGTTCTTTAGGAAGAAAAATCTTTTCCCACATTGCAAATTCGACAGCGCAGATAAGCAGTCCGCCACCAAAAAGAATGCAGATATCTCGACTGAGAAAAAGTGAATAAAAATGTTCTACCCATGAAAAATCAGTTGTATCATTTGTCATTAAACCCACCTTGTAGTAGAAGAAACTTTTCTAGATTTTTCTGGTCTATACTGAATCATAGATAGACACTACCCTATTGAGTTGCTATGTATAAATAGACTGCCCTATTCTTGTGATTCTATCACGACCATCGCCCTGGAGATATATTTTTATACCTCTTGAGTTCTTTATGGCTAAATCAACTCCGATTCGAAACACAGTTCGAAAATGAGAGTTGTTTAAAATAAAAGCATAATTATGGAAAACGAGAATAAAACCATCGAACCCCCAAAAGATGCAGTTCTGTAAAGGCTTGAACAGATACTGAAAACAATGCCTGAAGCCTCAAGACAGCCAATACTTGATTTGATCAACAGAAGAAAAGTAGAACTCGGGCTTATGAAGTCCGGATTACCACCTGCTGGTTATAAACTGAAAAAACCAAAGACGAAACCCATGCCGGTTTCAAAAGAGAAGAAGGATTCGCTGCGAAAAATTGCAAAGACAGTCGGTACGGTCAAGGAAACTGAGGAAGTTAACCCTCATGATATTGATATTAAAAATGAGCCTCTTAAAAAAGATAAGAAGGTTATAGAGGAAACGGATTCTTACAAACATTGATTTTCTGGTTACAAGTAAGAATACCGATGATTTCTCTACACGGAAGTTATATAAATTCTTGGCTCTAATTGTACAAGTAAAATATGAAGCTTGAGATGAAAGAAAAATCTGAAATTGAAATACTGCAACAGATACTGAGCGACCTTTCTTTTTTGAAGCAAAAAATAGTTGTTATAGAAGAAGAAGTTGATGCGATAAGCAGCGATCTGCATGAAGTTCGCCCAGAATATGTAAAGAAATTACAGAAAATAGAAAAAAATGGTAAGTTCCATTCTTTCAAAACTGTTGATGATTTGAGAAAAACAATAGAAGTTTCTGATTAGCAAAGATGATTGAATGTACAAGATTCTTATAGAAGAGAAACTTCAAGAAATGCTTAAAAAATTATATAAAAAAGATAAGAAGCGTTACGATATCTGCATGAGGAAAATTGAAGAGATTGTCAATAATCCCGAACAGTACAAACCTCTGCGGCACGATATGAAAAATATACGGCGAGTTCATATTGCAAAGTCATTTGTACTCATTTTTAAGGTTGAAAATGACACAGTGAAATTTCTTGATTTAGACCATCACGATAAGATATATAAAAAATAAGATAGTCCCCAATCATTGCCATGCGGTTATCACAAAATTTTAACCAATCCCTGCAAATATACCACTAAAACCCATCCGTTTCATGTCAACCGATAAAATCATCATAAAAGGCGCCCGCGTCCACAACCTGAAGAACATCGACCTTGAACTTCCAAGGAACAAGCTGATAGTGATAACAGGACTTTCAGGCTCAGGAAAATCCTCGCTCGCGTTTGACACGCTCTATGCCGAAGGCCAGCGCAGGTACGTTGAGTCGCTGTCTGCATATGCCCGCCAGTTTTTGGGGCAGATGGACAAACCCGATGTGGAGTATATCGAAGGTCTCTCGCCCGCCATCTCCATCGAACAGAAATCCACAAGCAAGAATCCCCGCTCGACCGTCGGCACGGTCACGGAAATATATGACTACCTCCGCCTTCTGTACGCAAGGATAGGCAGGCAGCACTGCCCCAACTGCGGCAGCGAAATAACCCCGCAGACCGTAGAGCAGATAGTGCAGAGGCTCATGGCGCTGCCTGAAGGCACGAAGCTCCATGTGCTTGCTCCTCTTGCCAGGCAGAGGAAAGGCGAATACAAACAGATGTTCGAAGACCTTGCGCACTCCGGGTTCAGCCGCGTACGGGTGGACGGCAAGATGTACGAATTATCCGAAGAGATAGCTCTCAATAAACAGCAGAAACATGATATCGATGTTGTCGTGGATAGGCTGATAATAAAACCCGGAATAGAAGAAAGACTCGCAGATTCGGTTGAGACAGCGCTTAAAGAAGGGAACGGGATAGTCGTGGCGGATGTATCCGGAAACAATGAGCTTCTGTTCAGCGAACACGCTGCCTGCATAAAATGCGGCATCAGTTTTGAGCCGCTTGAACCCAATATGTTCTCGTTCAACAGCCCCAGGGGCGCATGTCCTGCATGCCAGGGACTCGGGAGCACAATGGAATTTGACCCTGACCTAATCATCCCGGATAAAAGCAAATCGATACGTAAAGGGGCGATCGAGCCGTGGAGTTTTGAGTACGGGTATTACAGCCAGATGCTCCAGTCCGTGGCGAAGCATTATGGTTTCTCGCTTGATATCCCGTTCTCGGAACTTGCACCGGAACATGTGGAGGTGCTGCTGCACGGCAGCAGGGAACAGATCCACTTCAGGTATGTACCGCGCGAAAAGTAAGGTCTCTGGGAACACTGGAGCAGCTTTGAAGGGATAATACCCCACCTGGCAAGGAAGTACAGGGAATCGCAGTCCGAAGAAGCCAGGGAAAAAATACAGCAGTACATGAGCATCAAACCGTGTACTGTTTGCAACGGCGAGCGCCTGAAACCCTCAAGCCTTGCGGTCACAGTGGCAGATAGATCCATTATTGCCACGACACGGCTGTCAGTGAAAAAGGCGCTGGAATTCCTCGATATTATCACTTTCAGTGAAAAAGAGGCGATAATATCAAAGCCAATTATGAAAGAGCTCCGGGCACGCCTGGGGTTCCTGATGGACGTGGGGCTTGATTATCTCACTCTTGACAGGGCGGCTGGCACTCTTTCAGGAGGAGAAAGCCAGAGGATTCGGCTTGCCACGCAGATCGGCTCAAGTCTTGTCGGTGTGCTCTACATCCTGGATGAACCCAGCATCGGGCTCCACCAGCGGGATAACGGCAGGCTGATTCATATGCTAACGCAACTGCGTGACCTGGGCAATACGGTGATAGTTGTCGAGCATGATGAAGAGATGATCCAGAGCGCTGATTTCATCGTGGACATGGGACCCGGCGCAGGAGTGCACGGCGGCGAGGTCGTGGTTACAGGGAGCCAGGAAGATATCATTAGATGTGAAAATTCACTGACCGGCAAGTACCTCAGCCATAAAAAAGTGATATCTGTGCCGTCCCGGCGGAGAAAACCGAAGGGCAAAATAACCATTGTAGGAGCAGGCGAGAACAACCTGAAACAGATAGATGTTAACATCCCGCTCGGGGTCATGACATGCGTTACTGGCGTATCAGGCTCGGGTAAGAGCACGCTTGTGAATGATATCCTTTACAAGGCACTGGCGCAGAAATTTTACTTTGCAAAAGAAAGACCCGGAAAGCACAGGGGTATAATCGGGACAGAGAACATAGATAAGATTATAATAATCGACCAGTCCCCTATCGGAAGGACGCCGCGCTCAAACCCGGCCACGTATACTGGGGTTTTTACCCCGATAAGAGACCTGTTCGCAAAACTCCCATCCTCAAAGGCGCGGGGCTACCTGCCCGGTAGGTTCAGCTTCAACGTGAAAGGTGGACGGTGCGAAGCCTGCAAGGGTGATGGCATCATAACTATCGAAATGCACTTCCTGCCTGATGTCTATGTGCCGTGCGAGGTTTGCCACGGAAAGCGCTTTAACAGCGAAACTCTTGAGATAACGTACAAGGGCAAGAATGTAGCGCAGGTGCTGGACATGACAGTGGAAGAGGCGCTTGCGTTTTTTGAGAACATCCCGAGGGTCAGCCGCCAGCTCCAGACTCTCTTTGATGTGGGACTCGGATATATAAGGCTCGGGCAGCCTGCCACGACCCTCTCAGGAGGAGAGGCGCAGCGCATCAAGCTATCTACAGAATTAAGTAAAAGGAGCACGGGAAAGACGCTCTATATACTGGATGAGCCGACGACAGGGCTTCATTTCGCGGATATACAGAAGCTGCTCGATATGCTCTCCCTGCTTGTGGACGCAGGCAACAGCGTTGTGGTGATAGAGCATAACCTGGATGTAATAAAGGTGGCTGATCACATAATCGACCTGGGTCCTGAAGGAGGGGATAACGGCGGCAGGATAATCGCAGAGGGGACGCCTGAAAAAGTTGCAAAGATAGAGGGCTCTTATACGGGTCACTACCTGAAAAAAATCCTTAATCCATAACAGGTCATACGGTCTTTATTTCAAAACCTTCAAACATCTTCCTCATAATGGTATCCTGGCATGTACCGAAACCCGGGGTTGCAATTTTTTTGCCATTCAGGTCGTTGACGGACTTTATACCGGAATCAGCTCCCACTACGAGCGAAGTCCCGCCTGTGTTCACTCCGCTGATCACATGGACCCTGCCGTTATCGTTCACCCTGTACCTTAAAAGTACAGTTGAGCCCAGCGTCGCAGCATCCACATCACGATTATCGAAAGCCCCGGTTATTGCGCGTCCGCTCCTGTACGCAGTGAACCTGACATTCTTTCCCGGCTTAAGACCAACCCTTTCAAAATAACCCTCTTTCTGGGCTATATACATTCCAAGGTAATGGATATTGCCTTCTATATATCCGAACCTGAGGCTCCCGTTAACAGCCGTCGGAGCCCAGCCAGGATCGTTGTCCAGCTTTTGCCGTATCTCCTTGTAATATTTGTCAAGATAAATACCCGCAAGGAATTCGTCCGTATCGTTATATCCCATTGAAACTATGGGTTTCTTGAGAACCCCGGCTTTACTGAGTATCTCTATGCCCTTTTTTGTCTGGTTTATATCCGGATATTCTATATATATGGTGTTATTGATAGCAGCCGAGACCGTTGCCCTGTCCTGCCCTGAAAATTCCATACCGTACTGTAAGACTTTTTCCCTGTTCGCCGGCTTATTGATAAATCGTGTACCTTTTAGCTGTACCCATACAAGGGCTTTTATCATATCTTCATCTTTGAGGTCTTTAGAGATTGCCAGGACGCAGGACGGATGGTTTTCCCATACATCTTTAGAATTAACAAGATAACTGCCATAACCATCAACTACCGCCTTTGCAGGATACGGCTCCCATGAAATAAAACCTGCAATCGATCCGTTCTTTAACGCCGATGACATCTCATCTGCTGTCATGGATACAACTTGTATTGACTTTTGGGCGCGGGAGCTCTCATAGGCGACAAACCCGCCGGAAAGTACCAGCCCGATTATTAATATATATACGTAAGTTTTCATAACCCAACCTTTTTTAACCTGAAGCTGAAGACACTACCTTTCTCAGGTTCGCTCTCCACGTGGATCTCACTGCCGTGCGCCCTGATTATCCCGCTGGATATTGAGAGCCCAAGCCCGCAACCACCTATTTTTCTGCTGGATGCGCTGTCCACCTGGTAAAATTTTTCAAATATCTTTCCTAATTTTTCTTTCTCTATCCCGACACCCGTATCTCTCATTTTAACCTCTATACTGTCCACATCATCCTTTGCCGATAAAAGGATACTTCCACCATCAGAGGTGAATTTTAATGCATTTTCGAAGAGATTGTTCAAAACAATAATAAGCTTTTCCCTATCTGCAAGTACAGGAGAGAGTTTTTCCGGAATATCGAGAGAGACAATTATATTTTTTTTCAAAGCGAGCTGTCTGATATTTTCATAAGCCATGTTCGCTATTTCACCAAAGTCCGCATGTTCCAGCCGGAATTCCATCTTCCCGGCTTCGATCTTTGACAGGTCAAGGATCTCATTGATAAACCGTGTCTGGCGGTCGATGTTCCTTATCATCGTCTTTAGAAGTTCTTTTTGTACGGCGGGGTCTATATTTTCTTCGGATTCCAGACACTCGGCAGACAGTCTTATGGACGAAAGGGGCGTCTTGAGCTCGTGTGAGACCAGAGAGATAAAATCGGATTTCAGTTTATCGAGTTGCTTTAATTCTTCATTGGCTGTAATAAGTTTTTTATTTTTCTCCTCCAGGTCTTTATTTGCTATTTCGATTTTATCTTCCAGTTTTTTTCGTATATCCAGCAATTCAGCAGAAGTCTTGTTGAATATCTCGGTCAGCCGGCCGATCTCATTGCTGGAAGATACCTTTATCGGTTTGAAATCACCTTTGACCAGACCGACTGCTCCTTCTTCAAGGGATTTTATAGGGTCTGTGAGTCTTCGTGAGATAACGATTGCAAGAAAAATGACGGAGATAATAGCAAGGGAAGATATACCTACCATGAGCTGCCCTAAGGTCAGGGCTCCTGCATACGCTTCGTCGATATTCTTCTCTACTATAAGCCCCCATCTGTAAAGCGGCAGCCAGTAGTAGGAGCCAAGCACCTTTTCACCTTTATAGTTGATGTACTCGTTTATCCCGTTCTTTTCATAGGTCACTTCTCCAACTGCAAAATTATTATTGATATTGTCAACCAGGATTTTGGATCTGTTTTTGTGGAAGATGATGTTCCCATCCTTATTGACTATGAATACTTCCCCGGATCTCCCTATATCGATTTTCTCGATTATCCTGTACAGGTTCTCAAGACTCACTCTCGCCGCCAGTATCCCTATGACAGTGCCATTTTTTGTAATAGGATTAGCTATTATTATTTCAGGAGAACCATTAATTTCGGAGACAGAAACATCGGACACGTAAAGTTTTCCTCTGGCAGCTTCGGTAAAATAACGTTCTTTACCGGCATTTCCTGTGCGGTTAAGAGTCGATAGTGTTATGTCCCCTCCCATATCGAGTATAAAGAATTCACTATACACACCCTGATGTTCGCGTTCAAAGGTGTTCAGGTACTCACGAGACTGTTCTTTATCTTCGAATGCAATTATTCTGGATTGGGAGATAACACGTATATCATCCTCTCTTGCAGCCATCCAGTTATCTATCGCATTACCTGTATTTTCGGTCGCCCCGAGCAGGTTTGCCATCACCGAGTCGCGGATGGCATCTTTGCTGTAGTCATAGGATATGTAAACGACTATAGATAGCGGTATTACAGATATGATCAGGAAAAAGAGGATTTGTTCGGACCGTATGTTCACATATCTGCCCCCTGCCTGTATAATCCTGGATTAATTTCCACACCTCTCACTTTACCTCTATACCATTCTATACCATCCGGCGATTAGCGTCATTATCATGATACTTCTTTAAGTACTTTTTCTCTTTTTCCGGAACTGTTGCGAAAAGATTCCAATGCAAAAAATTATGGGGCTGCACAACTAAAGGCAGGTAGAATCTATAAATAAATGATCGAAAATATCGAGTTTGAAAATCCAATGAAGGATAATAATGATAAAAAGAATGAACGGATTTTCAAAAATGTAAAAAAACTCCCGGACTCGCCGGGCGTTTACCTGATGAAAGACCGGGAGAACAGGGTCATATACGTTGGAAAGGCATCCTCACTGCGGGACAGGGTGAGCCAGTATTTCAGGGGGCAGGAGTCGCCAAAGAACAGGATGCTTGTCCGGAATATCGAGGATGTTGAGTATATCGTGACCGGTAACGAGGTCGAGGCATTGGTGCTGGAATCGAACCTGATAAAAGAGCACGTGCCGCGCTACAATGTGCGCCTGCGGGACGATAAGGCATATCCGTTCATCAAGATAACGAACGATGAATACCCCCGCATATGCATCGCCCGCAGGAGGGAGCAGGACGGAGCGCAGTATTTCGGACCTTATCCAAGTTCAAGGGCGGTCCGGGAGTTGATACGGATGGCTTCGGGTTTTGGCATAAGGCGGTGCAAAAAGAAACTGCCATGCCCCCCGTGCCTTAATTACCACATAAAGCAATGCGCTGCCCCCTGCCTTGGCGATGTGACAAAAGAGGAGTACCAGGACATAATCAGGAATGTTACGGATTTCCTTAAGGGAAAAAGAAGCCAGTTGATCCAGTCCCTGAAAGAGGAGATGAAAAAACTCTCGGAAATGCAGGAATATGAGGCTGCAGCGCGCGTCCGTGATTTGATAAATGCGCTGCAGGAACTGTCAGAAAAACAGCGCGTGAACACATCGGGGTGGAAAGAACAGGATGTGATCGCGTCCGCTCTTTCAAACAGTACCGGAAGCATTCAGATATTTCACATAAGCGAGGGGAAACTAAAAGGGCGGGACACATTTTCAATGAACACGGCAGGTTCGGATGAGGCAGAGGTTATCTCGAGTTTTATTAAGCAGTACTACCAGGACGTTAATCCGCCTGAAGAGATAATAATCCCGGTCGAGATAACGGATGAGTCCATATTGAAATGGCTCTCTGATAGGGGATCGAAGCTAAAAACATCAAAAAACAAGGTCGAGAGAGGACTGATGAACATGGCGCAGGAGAATGCCAGGATGCTCCTGAACCAGAAGATGCTTGCGGAAGGCAATGGCAGGAACGAGGCGCTTGCGGAGCTGCAAAAAGCCTTGGCTTTACCAGTTATGCCTGCAACGATCGAAGCTTTTGACATCTCAAACATCGGCGGCACGGATGCAGTCGGCTCTCTTGTCGCGTTCAAGGATGGGGAGCCTGATAAGAAGAACTACAGGCGGTTCAGGATAAAAACGATACAGGGCGCGGACGATTTTGCCATGATGGGAGAAGTTGTCGGGCGCGCATATTCTCGCAAGAAAGAAGAAGGAAAAATGATGCCTGACCTGATATTGATAGACGGGGGAAAAGGACAGTTAAACGCTGCGCTGGCTGCTATCAAAGGGCGCAAGCAGAACATAGCGGCGCTTGCAAAAGAGTTTGAACACGTCTTCCTCCCAGGGAGAGAGGCACCCGTCATTTTGCCGAAGGACTCGCCCGCGCTTCAACTGTTGCAGAGGATAAGGGATGAGGCGCACAGGTTCGCCATCGAATACCATAGGAAGCTGCGGGGCAAGAAGCTTGTAGAATCGGCGCTGGATGATATAGCAGGGATCGGGTTGAAGAAGAAACAGGCGCTGCTGAGGCACTTCGGGTCGGTTGAGAAATTAAGGGAGGCGGAGGTTTCAGAGATTGAGAAAGTGCCAGGGATTGGAGAGAAGGATGCGACGAGAGTGTGGGGGTATTTTCGTAAACAGCATGGGGATATCTAAATTTGCCTTTCTATTTTAATTGTGTTCCTCCATAGCATTCGTACTCAACACTCATCTTAAACTACGATAACAGGCAGAACGGATTTAAAACACAACTGCGAATCTTTATAACTATTAATATGCAATCAGTTTAAATAGAAAGATGTGAGAAAATGGAGACTATATACCTTGCAAAATGGGAGACCCGGTTCTGGGCGTGGTTAATCGATATTCTGCTGGTCGGTGCTTTGCATTCCGGCATTGCAGGTTCTTTGTCCCTGCCGAAGGTTGATCTTATCAGTCTGGAGGGTTTTGGTATTCGCGGCGTGTTGATGTTCGCCTACTGGACGTTCTTTGAAGGTTACAATGGTCAATCCATCGGGAAGATGGCGCTGAACCTGAAGGTAACGGGAAGAAAAGGGGAAAAAATAGACCTCCCGGCTGCTGCACTTGAAAGTTTCGGAAAGGCTTTTCTCCTTCCACTTGACTGCCTCATCGGCTGGCTGGCTATGCCTGGCAGCAAGCTGCGGCTCTTTAATCGTATATCCACTACTATCGTGATCAAGACAAAGTGTGAAGAGCCGGAAGGGGTGGCGTACGTTAAGGAAAAGGAATAGCGGGTTGATATTCATATACCGTAAATTTAGTAAAAAGAACTAAGTATTTACCAAGCGTGATTATCCAGGATGCTCTCGCTAACACTAACAGGATTAAATCTCAAAAACCCACTGATGCTTGCCGCAGGCATCATGGGCACTACAGGCGATTCATTAAAAAGGATAGCCTTGGCAGGGGCAGGCGCTGTTGTTACAAAATCAATCGGAACAGAGTCCAGAGGCGGTCACAGTAACCCGAGCATGGTAGAGGTCGATTGCGGTTATCTGAACGCCATGGGTCTTCCCAACCCGTCATATAAGGATTTCCAGTATGAGATCGACAGAGCAAGTGAGGGAGGGGTGCCTGTGATTGCAAGCATCTTCGGCGGGTGTTCTCTTGATTTCTCGGAAATAGCGAAATCCCTGGACGCAGATGCTTTTGAGCTTAATGTGAGCTGCCCGCACGCCCACGGATACGGCGCTGAGATCGGCACAGACCCTGCCCTTGTGGAGGATATCACGCACGCTGTCAAAACCGCTGTAAATGTGCCTGTATGGGTGAAGCTAACCCCCAATGTTACGGATATAAAGAGCATAGGGCTTGCTGCACAGCACGGCGGCGCCGATGCGGTTGTGGCGATAAACACTGTACGGGGTATGGCTATCGATATCGAGAGCAGCTATCCGATACTCGGCAATAAATTCGGGGGGCTCTCCGGCAGGGCGATTAAGCCTGTGACGGTAAAATGCGTTTATGACCTTTACGAAGTCCTTGATATACCTGTGATCGGCGTGGGTGGGATATCTGACTGGAAAGATGCAGTGGAAGTTATCATGGCAGGCGCAAAGGCAGTGCAGATTGGCTCTGCTGTGGGGAATAACATTAATATTTTCAATGATATCTCTTCATGCATGGAAGCTTTTTTACAAGAAAAAGAATGGTCGCTTGATGACATATACGGGATGGCGCACGAAGTATGAGACCTGTTAATGCCGTTATTACAAAAATCGTTGATGAAACGCCTGCCATAAGGACGTTCTTTTTTGATACCACCTTTGAACTTATTCCGGGGCAGTTCGTGATGGTATGGATACGCGGTGTGGATGAGATCCCGATGGCGCTTTCGTACGAGAATGCGATAACCGTGCAGAAAGTAGGACATGCAACATCGGCTTTGTTCGAGCTTGAGGCATGCGATTCGGTGGGCATCCGCGGTCCATTCGGCAACGGATTTGGTATAGAGAAAGGACATATCCTGCTGGTCGCAGGCGGCGTCGGCGCTGCTCCCCTTGCACCGCTGGCTGAGAAGGCAGACGAGTCTGGTATTAAGGTTACAACGCTGCTAGGCGCAAAAACAAAAGATGAATTGCTGTTCAGGGGGCGCTTCGGGGCTGCCGGGGACGTGAGGGTTGCCACGGATGACGGCTCAGAGGGGATACACGGATTCGTAACACAACTGATCGAAGAACCGGATAGATACAGCCAGATATATTGCTGCGGACCCGAGATCATGATGAAAAAAGTACTCGATAAGGTCGCCCCGCCAAAGGCGCAGTTCAGCCTCCACCGCTATATCAAATGCGGCATAGGAATATGCGGCGCCTGCTGCATCGACGGGCTGCGCGTGTGCAGGGACGGGCCTGTGTTCTCAGGCGAGATCCTGAAGAAGAGCGAGTTCGGGGTTTACAGGAGGAATGAGTGCGGGGAGAGGGCGAGGGTGTGAACACTTCCTTAGTTATATTAATTAACCCCAAAGTTTAGCTTGAGTATACATTATCAGTTGCAGCATATGGTGAACTCACCGCAAAGAACGCAAAGTTCGCAAAGATTTTTGCTGCTACGCTTTGCGTTCTTTGCGCCCTTTGCGGTGTTCAACCAAATCAATACATTGAAAACTTTAGAGGGCTGCAGGATACTTGAACTTGCCATAATGCCCATAATTCATAATTACTATAGAATAAAGCTTTATTTATTAAAAAACACCCCTGATGTTCATGTTTTACTGCTAAACCTCTTAATACCCAAAGAAATAATAGTTATATCATGAAGACGTTTTTCATCATAATATTTATGACCCTTATACTATTCCCAGTGCTATCCGGGTGCGTCACAAAATCGCCTGAAAAAGCACAGTATACTGACACCAGCGTTCAGCAGGCTAAAGAAATGATCGATAAAGGTGAAGTTTTCATCCTGGATGTGCGTACGCAGGAGGAATATAATGCCGGGCATATCAGAAATTCTACGCTGATACCGGTGCAGGATTTAAGCAAAAGGCTGACTGAGGTCCCGCGGGACAGGAAAATTCTTGTCTACTGCAGAACGGGAGGTCGCAGCACCGCGGCAAGTGAAATACTGGTAAATAACGGGTTTACCCGGATTTACAATATGAAGGGCGGGATCACAGAATGGACTAAGGCGGGATATGAGGTAGTTAAATAAAAATCAAACAACCTTTATTTTTTTATGTACATGAAGAATGGCACTTGCAGGTTCCTCTTGAAATCCTCTTTATTTTTACGATTTTCATGATTTACCTCCTTAAATCACAGCTAACCCTAAGATTTATTTATATCCATTACTTATGTAGTTTTCGGTTGAAATATATGTTTATCCAAATATTGGGGCAGTCAGGATTTTTTGCGGTTGCGGATAGCATTCGCGCCAATTAGCATATTTTTTCATGTAAATAAGATTTATAAATAGATAATGTCTATTATAGCGTTTGCAGCATTTGATGCTGCAAGGAGAATTGATAATATGGCAGAAATCAAGAATTTTATTTTAAGGAACAAAAATGGTAGTGAGGATGGTGTGTTCACAGGGCGCCAGCCGCGCCAGGCTGCTCTTAAGGCAGCAAACCGGTTCGGGGGAAGCAAAGATAAGCCGGTCGAGATCAGACTGAGGGAAAGAGGAACAAAGAAGATTCATATCTTTAAGGGCTGGAAAGAAATGATAAACGCACCCAAGAATAAGCCTGCATGGATGCCGGATAAGATCAATAAGCCATTTGTGAAGAAGGTTGGAATTGAAAAGCTGGAAAAGCTTTAATTCTTCCTTTTTTTACATTTCTATAAAGTTTCGGGCAGGGGGGTTAGCACAATTTAGTACATTTCAATAAAAAACAGATCGCTTAAAGGCAATTGGAGCTGATATACCGGGGATTTAAAGTACATGATAATGCCAAATAGCTTTAAGTACATGTAAGTTATTATATATTTACAAGGAGACTGATAAGGTATGGATATCTTTGATGTACTTGGTGCTATCTCCAAGAGAAAGATAACACTTATGCATACTGGTATCAACGAAAGTGAAGCTCTGACCAAAGCTGAACTTGATATTTCTATTGAATATCATATATCACTCTTTGATATCGAAAAGCTGGTAGGGCAAAAGACAAATCGTACCAGGATCAACAAGCATCGCCGCTCATTCTCATGAATTGTGCTGCCTCTGGACTTTTTAAGCCTTTTTTGCCCCGGTTAGTTTATCTAAGGTTACTGGATGAATTCAAATCCGACCCTTCCGGGTAGATTTTAGAGATATTATAATTTTTTAATTGATTTGTGATTTTGTAATCCGTTTGATATATACACTGACACGTACTGCTTGTTCCAGGAGCAATCCGTTAGTTCAAGCCATTGGCCTGCAGGATGGCCGGGAGAGGATGAAAAACATGAATCGCAGCAGTCTGGAGATAATCATAGATATTCTGAAGGTATGCGGAGAAGAAACGAGAAAAACCAGTATTATCTACAAAACCAACCTGAATTTCATTATCACAGAGAAGTACCTGAACATCTTAGTAAATAAGAAGTGGGTGGAAAAAACAGAAAATGCATACAGGATAACCAGCGAAGGGAGAATTTTTTTAATTAAGGCGAAAGAGGTAAGCCTCCCGTTTTAACCGAATTAAAATCGATTTATCTCTTGATACTGATATTGATTGTCTTCCAATCCTCCCCTATCCCGCGAAGAGCGCCGACAGAACCTGAGAGCACCCCATACAGCATTTTCCTGACAAAATCATTCAACGGGATTTTTTTCCCGTCTACTTCCAGAACGACATCCGCATCATCCATTAAAATACCTCCTATATTCTATGTGAGACCTTCAACTTAAATTTATAAGAAATCAAGTAGTAAAATGGTTAGAAGGTAGAAAAATCTTTTCCCGTAAGAGATAAAGCGTAGTATCCTGAATAACAACGCATCGGTTATTTTCATGCATAATCACCCTCAGGCGATCCAATGCTGTCAAAAGAGGACAAGGCAGTATTCAATAATCTGTAGGAAGCTTTTAAAATTGTGGATATAGACCTTCTTGATTGCGTTATCATCAGAAGGGGCAGGTATCGTTCTTTAAAGGAGGGATAAAGACGGCAACCAAGAAAAAACCGCACTGCAAGAATACGAAGGTAAAGAGCCACACACGGAAGCCCAAAAAGTGCAAATGTCCGAGGAATAGGAAAGGGCAGTTTGTCAAAAAGAGATACAAAACATTAGGATAAAACAGGTGCTTTTAACATATATTCGACTATCATAAGTTTATAAATACAATAAAATTTCTTAGATTACCAGTGGGCAGGTAAACTTTTTTATTCACTTGTATCCACCCCCCCCTCCCCCCAATTACCTGCTCACCTGCCCTTTTAAATTTCCACGCTCCCAAACCAATAATCTGTCTTTTGTTTTTGTAGTAGCATCGTTATATATTCAGTTGCGATAAGAGTAGCAATAAAATAGCACTTTGTTATCCAGATTTCCAGGTATGAACGGCATGGAAACACCCATTTATATTAATATTTGATTAATATTAAATTTTTCATGATAAGCATTATAACTATAAGAATTTTTTCAAAAAGCTTTATATACACGAAAAATCATTACAGATTCGGCGGGTTGGCTTCTATTCAGATTAGGATGGCAGGTTGGGGAGTGGGAGTTACATTAAAAACCCACAACCACCATCATACTAGTCTTTTCAACTAAAAAACCGTTTTAAATGTGCTACGTTGAGTTAACAATATCATCCCGATAAATTCTCCTCGGTCTGCATCGGAACAAATTAAACCCTGCTTATTGGTGTAGGGACAAGGATTAGTTTCACTATTTTCAAATGAGAAGACGACACGAAGCTATGTTATATCGGAGAGTGCAAAAGTCAAGAGCAGGTGAGAAGCAAAGTAAATAAAAATTACAACTCCCTCTTTTTACTTAGTTCCCTAGGTTGCCTCTCAAACACTATGCGATCATCAAACTCTATCCTCACTATCCTGTGGTAAGGAATATACACCTCATGCGGCACTCCTTCCAGAATTAAAAACGCCCTGTCTATAGTCCTGATAGCGCTCCCGTCCACCGCCTTTATGTTCCCCGGTGCTCCCCTGTGGATATAATACACCCTGCACCTGCCGAGGTCGAACCTCCATTTGATCTCATTGAGCAAAAACCTGGGGTGTCTGGATTTGAACATAATCATTGTCTTGCAGTATAATACTTAAGAGATACGTTCAGGGGGCAGCATTATTGGCAGTTCTGCACAGGCTTTTTGACGAGCGCCCCGCAGCCACAAAGAATTTAATACAAAGCCATGATAAGAATATACGGATAAGTGGGGCAAATCGAAACCATCAGAGTCCTGCTGATGGAGGATAATCCGGAAGGCAGGTGCTTGTTTTATGTGGAAATTCCAGAGATGACCGGTTGAAGGAGGGCTTTTTACTGTATCCAGATATTTTCGATGCCTTTTGGAGATAGGGATAACAACGAAAGCTTAATATAAACGTGATTCTTAAAAGCTTGAAGCCATCATAGGCAGAAATAGGAGGATAATATGGCAGAAGGCCTTACAATATTTGGTAAAGAAGTATTTGATACGCTTTTCATAGACTGGAAAATAATGGTTCCTGTAGCGATTTTCTCGATAATCATGTTCTTTGTAGGATTGTACCTGCAATTAAACAAATGGGGACAGGGTATCCCTGAAGGTGCCACAAAACCTGTAGGCGCGTGGGGTACCCTTAAATTAATAGTCCACAAAATATTTGAAAGAGGCATTGGACCCGCTCTCGGGATAATTATCTTGGACGGTTTGTTCCAGCGCAGGACATGGCGCAGGAGAAAGACCGAATGGGCTATGCATATACTCATTTTCTGGGGATATTTAGGGTTATTTATATTGACTGTAGTCGCCGCTGCTACCGAGTTCTACGGTCCGTTCGTTTTAAACGAAACACCTGGGAATCCACAGCTTTTTGTGCAAACGTTTCAAGTTCTAAAGCCATTTAATATGCTATTTGCCACAATGCTGACCCTCGGGATTATAATAGCAATAATCAGGAGACTTGCTTTCGCAGATGTTCCCCCGGCAAGATTCACAAGCGTTGACTGGATAGCCATTGCAGGATTAAGCATTGTCATAATCACAGGCTTCCTGGCTTTTTATCTCAGGCTGGATGTTTATCATGTACCGGGACGCGAGCTGGTAAGCGCGTATGAAGCAACAACACCTGGATTCTTCAACAATATCACTGTGCTTTTCCATGAAGTGTTCACCCTGCTGTTCTGCGTCGCTTATCTGCCCTTCAGCAAGCTCTTCCACATGTTTGTGACACCACTGGTAATAATGATGCAGAAAGGCGGCTATGTAGAGGTCAACGCGTAGGAGAAATAAATTGTTAGTTACAACACGAACAATATTTATAGGACAATCAATATAGGTGATACACATGGCAAAAAATAAACCTGCAATTTCGCTTGAAAACCTTACACCTACACAACTGATGGAGTACGACGCCTGTACACGATGCGGAGAGTGCGTCAAGTACTGCCCGACGTACAATGCAAGGAATAAGGATCAGGCTATTGAACCGAGGGATAAAATCCTCCGATGGAGGGAATTCGTGACCAAGAGCTACGGCTGGAAAGCAAAGATCTTCGGACCTGCTGCAATCCCGCCTGAGGAGATCAAAAAGTTCACGGATGACCTTTATAACTGTACAACATGCGGCATGTGCGGCACAGTGTGCTGCGCAGGCATAGATACAATAGAATTATGGGAAGCAACACGCGCAAACCTCGTAAAGCACGGGACAGGGCCTTACGGGAAGCAGAGCCTGTTCCCCAAGCTTATCGGCGAGGGACACAACCCCTATCTCAAACAGCAGAAAGACCGCCTGGCATGGATGACGCCTGATATCAAGATAGTCGATAAATCCGATATCGCATATTTCATCGGCTGCACGGCCGGATACAACCAGCAGGTGCTCGGTGTCAGCACTGCAAGAATACTGAACAAGCTCAACGTACCGTTCATGGTACTCGGAGAGGATGAATGGTGCTGTGCATCAGCGCTCATAAGGACTGGACAGCAGCATCTCGGCGATGTGCCAAAGCAGTCGGCACTGCACAATATCGAGGCGCTCAAGGCGCGCGGCGCAAAAAGGGTCATATTCGCATGCGCCGGATGCTTCAGGGCCGCAAAGATCGATTGGCCGAGAGCATACGGCAAAGCACTGCCATTTGAGGCAATCCACATGTCCCAGTTCCTTGCAGAGCAACTGGACGCAGGGAAGATAAAATGGGAAAAGAGCCTTGACAATAAAACTGTTACTTACCATGACCCGTGCCACCTCGGAAGGCATGTAGGCGTATTCGAGGAACCGAGAAAGGTCTTAAAGAGCATGCCTGGCGTGAAGCTTGTGGAAATGGAGCGCAACCGCAATGAGCAGCGCTGCTGCGGCGCAGGCGGAGGCGTAAAAGCCGGAATTCCCGACCTTGCACTGGGTGTTGCAAAAGACAGGATGGGCGATGCCAAAGCGACTGGTGCAGAAGTGCTGATAAGCACATGCCCGTTCTGCCGGCGCAACCTGCTTGACGGCAGGGATGACCTGAAACTGGAGATGAGAGTGGACGACCTTGTTGTCCTCACTGCAAATCTTATGGGACTCTCCACAGATGTCAAGCCACCAGCCCCGGGTGCACCAAAAGAAAGCATAAGCGACCTGTTCAGGACACAGACGATACCTCCAAAGCCGCCTGAGCCACCAAAAGCTGCGGCAGCTCCGGCAAACGCGCCAAAGGAAGCACCGAAAGAGGCTCCGAAGAAATAAGAAGTAGGCTTTATGCCTACTTTAGAACTTTTTTTATTTGAGTTACCTGTTATCGGGGTTAATTTTTCTTGAATATCATGGTTGTTTACATTCTTTCAAGCTTTCCCCGAATCCCTTCATAAAACTTGCACCAATCCTTAAATTCACAACCGGAGTTCCACGGCATGCCAGCCCTGAATTCCCTGACTAAGTTAAAGTACTCCTCCGGGAACCAGGGAGCCTTGAAATCAAACTGGTCGAAGTCGCCCCAGTCCTCAAGCGTATTGAGCGGCTTCAGTCCGTTTTTAAGCGCAATATCGTAAAGTTTTGTGCGCGGGTAAGGGGTAAAGAACGATAGCAGTATATCCATATGCGCAAGCCTTCCGCGCTCTCCATATGCGCATATTATTTTGTGGATCTCGTTAAGTGTACTTTTGACCTCTTCCTTTGCCTCTACACCAGGGATCCCGACCATGAACGAGCCGCGAACATCAATATCATGTTTTATGCATTTATCGATACATCTTTTAATATGGCTTACTCTGGCGCCTTTATTCATGGCATCAAGAGCATCCTGGTACCCGCTCTCAAAGCCAATGAATATCTCATGCACACCCGCTTTGCGGATAAGAGCCCACACTTCGTCATCCATGCGCGCAAGCTGCTCCATCCTGCCGTTGACACTGGTAAAGCGGATTCCCAGCTCTTTCTTGACCAGAAGTTCGCATAATTCTTTCACGCGCTTGATGTTCAGGAAAAAATCGCTGTCGCGTATCATGAACGTGTCGATATTGTAAGTCTTTGAGAGATGTTCAAGCTCAGAAATTACAGTTTCAGGTAAAAGTCCTGACCAGTGCCTGCCACAAAACAGGGGTTCGGAGCAGAAATCGCAACGTGCGGCGCAACCCTGGCTGATGTAATAATCCATACAGCGGCTGCCGAACTTATAACCCTTGATATGCTTTTCAACATCGATCATATCATAGGGGATAGGCGGGAAAACATTGATGTCTTTAAATTTGCGGTCAGGATTGTTTATGATATGGCTGTCATCTTTATAGGATACGCCTGGAATTCCTTTGAGGGACTTTTTATCCCGCAGGCTTTCCACGACCTCCTTAAAAGTAAGCTCGCCCTGACCCCTGATAACGATATCGACGTTGGGGTTTTCCAGCGTCTGCACAGGTTCTGTTGATGGATGGTACCCGCCCCAGATAACAGGCAGTTCCGGACGGCGTCCCTTCACAGCAGCGCAAACATTGATCCCGTCGCGGATCTGGTAGCAGGTCATGCTGCTGACAGCAAGGCAGAGCGCGTCCTCGCACTCGGAAAGTATCAGGTCTTTATAGCCGCTGTCTACCACGGCATTGAATATTTTAACATTAAAATCATCCCTGACCATCCTTGAAAGGGCGAGAAGCGAGAGCGGCACATTGACAAGAGGGACCTGGAGAGATGTTGTCTTCTTATTCTGGATCGCAACGGGATGTTTTACAGGCATCGGATTGAACAGGACCAGGTTATTCTCTTCAGTTTGCGCTTTCATAATATCCAATTCTTATACTGTCTTTTCAATATATATGATGGGATAAACATTTTGTTGTTTTATCAAACATTGCAAAATTTTAAATAATTATAAATGATACCTGCCCTCTTATGGCACGCTACGAAGTAGATATCTTCAACAGGTGCATTGAAGTTGATCTGCATGGTTATTCCCACAGGACTGCGCACATGGTAGCGCGAGAGAAAATCAAAGAGGCCTATGAGCATGGGTTCAGGTATGTCAGGTTGATACACGGCGCGGCGAATGTACGGCATAAGGAAGATGGAGGGAGCATAAAATTCGCGCTGCGCTCCATGTTAAAAAGCGGTGAACTTGCAAGGTGGGTGGAGGAGAGGGATTCAAAGAACCACAAAATAAGCGACAGGTCGATAGCTCTTGCGCTTCGGAAAAACCCTGCACCTGTGGATGGAGAGTGGAAAGATATGCCCATTGATGAATATTGAGGCTCGGGTGGCTGCTAAGCAGGATATAATCAAGACCGCCAAGGGCGCAAATGGAAAAGACAAAGACCAATGCGGTCAATACTGATTATCAGTAAAACAATCCATTAACCCATGTTCAATGAAGACGATTTTGAGAAAAAGATATCCCTGAGGTTCATACAGACGCTGAACAGGCATCTCCCGAAGAAAAGGGCAGCACTTAAACAGCTTCTTCAGGAAGACAGGCCAGGCATAGAGAACCAGGATGGTTCCACCCATTCGTTCGATAAAAAAGAACTTGAGAGACTTGCCTCAATTATACCTGAATGGGAGCAGGATAAACTCAGGCTTCCTATCTATCTTGAGATGAGTTCCTCGATGGAAAGGGGCTCTATCAGGATTTCAGGAAGGGGCGAATGTGCGGCGATAAGCAGGATTTTAGGAAAAGAGAACCCGGAAAAGAGCGTTGATTCCACGATTATTTACTATCCGCATCTTTTGAAGATACGAAAAGAGTTTCCCACAGCTACACAATACATGTTCACAACCGGCTAAAAAACAGGATTAAGGGACAGCATAACAAGTGTTAGTGGTGGGGAGGGTGGAAATGTGTTTTTTGCTAAGAAAAAATCGGTCATGCTGTCTTTCCTCCCTGTCTTACCAGAAGTACAGACATCCAGGTTTTAAGCCTGTATTTTCATGTATGCAGATTTAACCCCCCGGCAATTAACAATAATACCAGTAGAAGAATTTTTACCCATAATGGGCTGATATAATAAGCGATTTTTGATCTCAACTGCTTTTTTACTAAAGCATCGGCCTTATCAATCATAACGTCTCCCAGACTTTGAGCTTATGGCATTCTTTGCCATACCTTGCCAGGTTTACTTTATCACTTTCTTGTTTATAAACAGTGTAACCTGTTCTCATGGAATGAGAACAACAGAAATGATTTCCGGGTCATTTGGGATGCGCGGATGAATCGCTGGCATCCGGATGCGAAAGTCTTTTCCATAGCCTGACTATCCTGTCACTGTAATCTTCCTTCTTCAGGTCAATAGAAAGCCCTCCCTCATGAAAACGTACTGTAGCCTCACGGAGCGCACAGCGGTAATACTTTTCTTCGTTACCCGACAGGTTTATTACGGTCTTGACATGCTGGATCAGCCCTGCGCCTTCCAAAAGTTTCAGGTTCCTGTACACCGTTGCAGGCGGTATACCAAGCTCCTGGCTCAACACGCCGGCTGAGCATTCTTTTCTGGAGGTCAGGCAGAGTATTGCCCTTGAATGTTTGTTTGCCAGAAGCTCAATAAGAATGTGTTCATTACCTGTATCCTGGTTCATCTGATTAGCCTTTTTTAATAGCGATTATCAGCGCTATCAATCCGAATATAACAAAGATATCTGAAAGTAAATTTTCCATGTGTACGTCATTAATGTAATATATCGCTGAGAATGCATCCCCTACTGTTATCAGGGTAAAGCCCATGACAAGGTAAAGCATGTCGGAAGTCCTTGTTTTCAGGAACGCCCTCAGTGATATGACCACCAGGATAAAACCTAAAATAAAACGGAGGACATTTATTATGTTATCGATTAAGTACAGCGTCATGTTTTTCACGTAGTTTTGGATTCTGATGTTAGATATTTTATGATTGGATATAAGCTTTCTTCACGAATACTAAAATGCTGCATCATCCCTCTATCCGGGAATTATTATTTTTTCGTTTAATCTTTTATAAACTTTTTTCAGCATATAATCTTTTACCACCTCTGCAACTACATTATCATCCATAATCTTTACAAAAATATCTTTATTTTGTTCCATTCTGTCTATCAATTTGTTTATGAAAACATCCTGGAATCCATATTTAAAATTATCAATTGTGTTGATTTTGGCTTGTTTTGATAATGTTTCATCCGCCACAAGCTCTTCTTCTATCTGGTCAAAGAAAAGTTTATCAGCGTCGGTGATAGGCTTTCCAAATCTTTCATTAAATACATTGATGATCTCAGAAAGTGCGGCAAATTCCTCTTTCTCCTTTTTTGTGCCAACTTCCGTGGTGGGTTTTAGTCCATATTCCCCACCTTTTTCAAGAGTAATACTTCCTTCACTGATTTTCTGAAGCCTGTAATATTCCAGAGCAACTTCATCACTCAATTTCAATTTCTCTGATATTCCTTTTTTAGGAAGTTTATTGAGCAGCAAACGTCCGTAAGCATAAAATTTCTCAAGATCTGCATCCTGGAAAGGCATGATTTGTGCCAGGAAAGAGTAAAGACGCAAATAAACCGTTAAGGTATTTTTGAAATCTTCTTGAACCTCCTCTTTTCCTATGGCCTTGTAGCGGTCGACTGCAGGGTCAATATAAGCATTTAATTGTGCAGAGTCCTTATCTGTATGAGAGCCGCTTTTCTTGAAAAATACATTACAAAAAGCATCAATTTCAGATTGCCAGAATATTTGCATCGTTTCCAGTTTTGCTTTTAAATCATAAAGCTGGTTCGGGTCGGTGTTTTCAGTAAGAGTTGTTTGCTCGTAATAGGGCTGGAAAGAGTCTAAAATTTCCTGCGTATCATTAACGAAATCAAGAATAAAAGTATCTTCCTTACCCGGGTATACTCTGTTCAAACGTGAGAGTGTTTGAACAGCTTTTACTCCTGATAGTTTTTTATCAACATACATTGTGTGAAGCAGTGGCTGGTCAAATCCTGTCTGGTATTTATCCGCAACCAGTAGCAACTGGTATTCCATTGTATTAAATTTTTCAGGCAGTTCTTTCTCACCAAAGCCGTTTATGTCAGACTCCGTATGGAGAATACCGAATTCATCTTTAAAAGCTGAAAAGGCTACAAGTGTTTTTATCTCATTATATCCTTTTTCTTTTAGATATCTGTCAAATTCCTGTTTATAGCGAACAACATGAGGGCGTGAGGCTGTAACCACCATTGCTTTGGCTTTTCCCCCTATTTTCTTCATTGTGACCTGGCGGAAATGCTCAACGATGACTTCAGTTTTTTGAGCCAGGTTATGCGGGTGAAGCGACACGAACCTTGCGATGGCTCTACTCGCTTTTTTCTTATTGATTTTGGGGTCATCTTCTATTCGTTTGGATAGCTTGAAAAAGGTTTTGTATGTTGTATAATTTTTTAATACATCCATAATAAAACCCTCTTCAATTGCCTGGCACATTGAATAAAGATGGAATGGAACAGGCTTACCCGCAGCATCTTTTATGCCAAAGACTTCCAATGTTCTTGCTTTTGGCGTAGCTGTAAATGCAAAGAAGCTTAAATTCTTGTGCGGCCCTCTTGATAGCATTGAGCTTCTTATCTCATCCTCCGCATCGGATTCAGCGTAAATTTTTTCTGTATCTTTTCTGGCGGCATCTTCCAGATTGCCCAACGTTAGAACTTCTTTTAATTTTCTTGCAGCTTCCCCGCTCTGGGAACTATGTGCTTCATCAACGATTACCGCATAATTTCTGGCAGGAAGCTGCCCGATTTTCTCCAGAACAAAGGGGAACTTCTGCAAAGTAGTGATGATGATATTTGTTCCTGAGCCAATCGCCGCTGCCAGTTGTACGGAATCCTTATCGATTTTCTGGACAACTCCCTGTTTATGTTCAAATTGGTAGATGGTGTTCTGCAACTGCTGGTCTAATACAAGCCTGTCAGTAACAACAATCACGGAATCAAACACCCTTTTATCGTCTTTATCATGCAGGCCTGATAAGCGGTAGGCAAGCCAGGCAATAGAATTACTCTTACCGCTGCCTGCCGAATGCTCAATCAGGTAATTTTTTCCAGGTCCGTTATTTCTTGCATCCTCTTCCAGCTTCCGGACAACATCCAACTGGTGGTAGCGCGGGAAAAGTATGCTTTCCTGTTTGAAGATTTTCCCGTCAAATTTGTATTCTTCCACCTGCAAATGCAGAAAACGGGCTAATATATCCATCCAGCTATCTTTTTCCCAGATATATTCCCACAAATAGGATGTCTTATAGCCATCCGGATTTGGCGGATTCCCTGCACCTTTGTTATAGCCGAGATTAAAAGGAAGGTACTTTGTCCTTGACCCCTCAAGTTTAGTGGTCATATACACTTCATCGGGATCAACCGCAAAGTGAACCAGGGCTCTTTTTTTGAACTGGAAGAGCATCTCTTTCGGGTCCCTGTCTTCAATAAATTGTTCCCTGGCATCGCTTACATCCTGTCCTGTAAACCGGTTTTTCAGCTCAACTGTTGCAACGGGCAGACCGTTAAGACCAAGAAGCATATCAACGGATTTTTCACTCTTCAGGCTGTATTTTAACTGTCTCGTAACTGTTAATTTGTTAAGCCTGTACAGCCTCTCAGCTTCCGGGTTCAAGCCGCTTGCAGGTTTAAAATATGCCATTTTATAGCGAACACCATAATCAATGAAGCCGTTTCTCAAAACATCCAGGGTGCCCCTGTTATCCAGTTCTTTAATCAGGCGCTGCAAAAGTTTAGATTCTATACCTGAGCCGTGTATATCAAGTGATTTTTTCCAGGCTTCAGGCTGGCTCTCCTTCAGAAAAGCAAAAATTATTTTTGTATCAAGAGCCAGTTCGCGGTTAAAATCAGCGGGGTCGCCTTTGACATACCCGCCTTTTTTAAGCAGGTGGCTTTCAATGGCTTCTTCAAAAGCTTTTTCAGTGTGGATTGGTGTTGTAATCTTTTTCACGCCCTCAAGATTTTTATTTTTAAAATTGAAGGATTCCTTCTAAATTTTTGTTCAGTTTTATAATAATCTTGTTTATCATAAATTTATCTATAACACGAATTTCAATCAGGTCTTATTCTGATCTTTGCTTTTTCCATCATTATCTTGACAGCTTCATTACGGTCTCTTTACTGCTTTTATTATTTGTTACTATCATAACCGCTAAAAATATATAGTTTATTGCTAATATACTAGTAATAATTATGTATGAAAGAAGCATTATCGAGAGAAATCCATGGTGGGCATCGGGAAGTGTGCCAGAAGAGCTTATTGGTATAAACCGCAGGGAATACCTTGGAAAGATAGCAGAGCGTTTAAAAGATCAGAAGCTCCTTGCAATCCTTGGTATAAGGAGAAGCGGCAAATCAACGCTCATTTATCAATCAATCAAGTATCTTCTTGACAATGGTACTCACCCCAAAAACATATTCTATATAAATGCAGATGACTTTGAGAAGCCTGGAAGAGCGAACCTTGAGGAAGCGCTTGATTTCTGCCAGCAGAATAACATGGTTTCCCTGAAATATAATAAAAGCTATGTTTTCATTGATGAGATCCAGAATGTCAGGGGATGGCAACAGCTCTTGAAAAAATATTATGACCTCAAATATACTTCAAAATTCATTGTTTCAGGCTCATCTTCCAGCCTTATTTATAAGAACTCATCAGAAAGCCTTGCAGGAAGAATAAGTTTTATTGATGTTTTCCCTCTTACATTCAGGGAGTTCTTGCAGTTCAATGGCATAGAGATACAAGAGGCGGCACTTCAATTTAAATCCATGAAACAAATGTATTACGAGCTTTCCCCGAAAATCAACGAGATAGCCGGTTTCCTATCGCAGTACTTGAACGTGGGTGGATTCCCGGAATGGTTCGATATAAAGAATGAGGAAACCTGGTTCAAAATACTGTCAGAGGGGTATACAAGCCTCCTGATATACAGGGATATTGTAAGAATTTTCAGGATTCGCGACCCTCTTCTCCTTGAATCCGTCTTCAGGTTCGTATCCGCTCATTCAAGCGAGCGTTTCAGTTACCTTGGAATCGCAAAACAAAATGATGGGGACAAGGAGACCTCAAAACAATATGTTTTCCATCTCGCCCGTTCACATCTCATTTATCTATCTGATTTTTATACAAAAAGCAAAAAGGCTTCAGAGAAAAAGGAAAAAAAGATATATTTTTGCGATATCGGTCTTAAGAATTCCATAGGCGGGCGCCAGGATATCGGCTTTGATGCTGAAACATCTGTATATCTGCACTGCCTCAAGCATGTTTCAGATTACCCGATGGGAAAGATATTTTACTGGCTTGATAAGAAAAAGAACGAGACTGATATTATAATGAGCTATGGATCGGAATTGATCCCGGTTGAAGTAAAATACAGGTCTTCTATTGATGATTCTGATTTGAAAGGGACATTGAATTTTTGTCAGGATTTTAGCGTTAAAAATGCGTATGTTGTGACAAAAACGCTAATGGAGGAAAGGGATATTGAAGGGATAAGGGTCTCATTTATCCCACTATGGTTGTTTTTGCTGGTGTTTTGAAAAAGGGTTTATCAATATATCCTTATAACATATTGAGAAAATTTTAACCGCGGATGAGCGCAGATAAACACGGATTTGTTAGCGGGTGACAGCATTCATATGAAGTTATATTTTCTTTAGATAATATGAAATTATGTGGGATTATTTTATCAATCATCTCTTACATCGATTTTACCTGTTACGACTTCTGAAATTAAGGCTGTGCGGTATTCTTGTAAGAGTTCTATTTCTTTTTCGATTTTGGTAATGGTGTGGTCTATTCTTGCAGTTTCGGACTCGATGAAATTAACTATTTCCTTCTGTTCCTCTAATTGTGGGTATGGGATATTAAAATTACCAAGCCTTTCCATAGATAAATTCGGTTGTGCAGATTGAACTGCATCTAACCACGTTAATTCATTAATCCTAGTAGATTGAAGCCAAAACCAAGTAAATTTTACATTGCCAAAATTATTTAATCTAATGAAACTCACCGCTTGATTTGTATTTGCTGGTAAATGTTCAATTTTTAGTATGGCAACTTTTCCTATCGTAGCACCAGCAATTACAAAAAGAATATCATTCTCCTTCAACTGTGACCTTTTAAGAATATTATTAGTCTCGTCATCTATAAAATATCCTAGTGAGAACGAAATTTGATTCTTATTTATATTTTCAGCTTTTAAAAATCGAATACGACCAGAATCCTTAACATCTTTACCAATGGTTGATGGGGTGGTACCTTTAGAAATTATATTGGAGATATGTTTGATTTTCTTCACTTCCCAATGCTTCGGTACCTCCCCCAGCCACTCCACCCCTGAATCCCTCATCGGCGCGCCCGGGTCAAGCCCTTTTGTGACCGCCTGGTTGATGACGGCGGCGCGCTCTTCTTTTAGCAGTTCGATCAGCTTTTGTTTTTTCTCGATAAGGGAGTCTATTTTTTGGGTACGGTCGTCAAGGTAGAGGGCGATGGCGCGCTGTTCTTCGATTTGTGTTGAAACCAATTCAATTGATTCAAGTTTGCTTTTACTCAATTCCCGAAATGTAGAACCTTGTCCCCATGACTCCAGTTCAGAATGTGCAATTAACAATTGGTAATAGAAATATCGCGTAATATCACTATGTTTAAAAACAAGCGCTCTGCATCCTTGATTAGTGCATAAATCAGTGCCTGCAATGGCTAAATGCCCAATTGGCGCGCGTGTGGAGAGAATTAAACTTCCAGCAGGAACTAATGTTGTCCCACAATTTTTATACCCCGATTCAGTTATTTTTCGAGCACTTTCATAGATTGTATCGGAATGAAGTTGTCCAAGATCGTCGGGAGTAACCCACGTAATATCACCATCCCAATACTCTGAACTTCCAGTCTTAGGTGTAGAACCATTTATAACTTTAAAAATCCATTTTACTTTCTTCATTTCCCAATGCTCCGGCACCTTCCCCAGCCACTCCACGCCCGAATCCTTGTACGCAGGGTAGGGCTTCCAACTGCGGGCGGTGCTTGTCATGATGCCTCCGGCGCCGCCGGGATTCCTTGACAATCGATTAACAACGAACTAAAACTAACTCGTACGAACTCTGAATGACGTGAGTTCGTTTCAGTTCGTACCAGTTCGTTGTTAATATTGTTTCCAGATTTTTTATTATAAGAATTTATATCTTCCTGCTCTGCTTTGCGTTTTTTGCGGTGTTTCAGTGCAATTAATCTGCGTTCATCTGCGTTTATCTGCGGTTTGTTTTTCATTCCCCCATTAAGCATATGGGGGATAGTGTGCGCTTTTGGTTGCATCGGCTTCTGTGAAGCGCCGGGACTGTAGTAATATAGTGTTTGTGTAATAAAATCTGCATTTATCTGCTGTTTTTTCAATTCTGGAAAACGAATACTATTTAAAGAATTTATGTATGTACAAAATGCTTTAGTTCTTGCGCTTGACTTCAAATTATTCACCAGATTCGGTTAATTCAATGGAACTGTCGATCAAGATTTCATCAATTTCTTCCTCAGAAATATCCAATTCAACATGGAAGAATCCGTTCACTTTTTTCTTCGGAACCGTAATCACTCTATCGCCTTTCTTAACAAACCATCAGTCTCTTTTTCCAGCGCCAGAATATCCGCCCTTATCTCAGCAAGACTCCGCAGCGGCTTATATTTATAGAAATACTTCGTAAAGTTAATCTCATAACCCTTTTTTGTTTTACTGCTATCCATCCAGGCATCAGGCACATGCGGTAATACTTCCCTCTTAAAATAGGTCTGGATATCTTCCTTAAGCGGCACTCTCTCGCTATCTCTTAAATCGGCGTCCGGTTTGAGCTTACCCTTGCTATCTTTCATTATATTACCGCTCTCATCTTTCAAAGGTCGTTCAACCGTAATCTGCCAGTAGCCAAAATCTTCATTATCAAAAATCTTCGAAAACTCATTCTCCTTAAAATCACCATAGATTTTAGTGATTGTTCCAATATGACTTTCGCCTATTTCGTTGCGCTTATTACCAAGGCTTCTTGACATTTTATTGTAAAAGCCAATAGCGTTTATCAACTGGATTTTTCCTTTTCTCGCTCTGGCTTTTCGGTTAGTTACTATCCAGATGTAGGTGAAAATGCCTGTGTTATAAAATAATTGCTCAGGCATCGCGATAATGGCTTCCAGCATGTCATTTTCAATAATCCATTTTCTGATTTCACTTTCTCCGCTTCCTGCGCCGCCAGTAAACAGAGGCGACCCGTTAAAAACAATCCCAATACGTGAGCCGCCGTTTGCGGGTTTCATTTTGGAGATCATGTGCTGCAAGAACAAAAAAGAGCCGTCGCTTATCCTCGGCAGTCCGGCGCCGAAGCGCCCTGCAAAACCTCTTTTTTCGTGCTCGTCTTTGACCTGCTTTTCAACCTTCTTCCACTCAACGCCAAATGGCGGGTTAGATAGCATATAATCAAACTTTTCGTTCTCCAGACCATCATTGGTAAACGAATTCCCGAATTTTATGTTAGAAGCGTTTTGCCCTTTGATAAGCATATCAGATTTACAGATCGCATAAGATTCGGGATTAACTTCCTGCCCGAATACTTCCAGCCTGGCATCAGGATTAAGTTCACGCAGGTATTCTTCTGCTATGGATAGCATTCCGCCTGTCCCGCTGGCAGGGTCATACAGCGTTCTTACAATACCCTGTTTAGTTAAGATTTCCCTGTCGTTCACAAAAAGCAGATTGACCATCAGCCGGATCACTTCTCTTGGTGTAAAGTGCTCTCCTGCCGTTTCATTGGATAACTCGGAAAACCTTCTTATAAGTTCTTCAAAGATGTATCCCATCTCCAGATTGCTTACTTTATTAGGATGCAGGTCGATTTCGCCAAACCGCTTGACAATCATATAAAGCAGATCCGCTTCATCCAGTTTCGCAATCTGCTCAGTGAAGCTGAAATAATCTATGATTTCTCTTGCACTTGCAGAAAAACCGTTGATGTAATTATTCAGATTGGCAGCAATATTATTTGGATCTGCTTTTAATTTCTCAAAATCAAATTTGCTTTTATTGTGGAAGTTGAAACCTGCAATGTTGTTAAGAACAGGGTCTATGTTCTGGATATTCATATTGGTGATTTTAGGCAAATAGTCCAGAACTTTTTGTTTTGTCGGTTCCAATACACAATCGAGCCGCCTTAAAACTGTAAGAGGCAGTATCACTTTGCCATAGTCCGATTGCTTATAGTCGCCTCGTAAAAGGTCTGCAATTTCCCAGATAAAATTAGCATTCTCCTTAACATTTACCATCTATCCGTTCTCCTTCTCAGATTAAATCCAGCAAATTCAGCATCCAGCTTAAATCTTTTGGCTTACTAATATAATTAATCTGCTTCTGGTAAAATAAAGCAATTCCATTTCCGGGTTTAAAGAATGAAGTTCTACAAACAATTTTCCCATATTTTCGCTGAGAATTCGACCCCAGCAATATGTTCCTTTTCCAGGTGTGCAGCCGCCTTTTTGTCTCGTGTCACTAACGAGTTTTATTATTGTTCCGTAATCGGTAAGATAAATGTTTTCAGGATAAACAGTTGAAAAGCAAAAACATATTAACAAGTTTTAACAGATTGGTTATTGGGGTGAAGTCAATGAAAGAAAGTTTTTCATTTTTAGTCGTATTCGGAATATTAGCTATTTTAATTGTCAGTGGTTGCACTCAACAACCAACCGCCCAACAAACGCCAGCACAACAAACACCTGCAGGACAGCCTACAGTAGGACAACCTGCAGTAAAACTCTCTGCAGGAAATTATCTCGTGGACAGCAAAGGAAATACTCTTTATCTGTTTGCAAATGATGTTACGGGAGACAGCAAATGCACCGGTGGGTGTCTTAATATATGGCCTATTTTTTACCAGGAAAAAATATCGGTCTCTTCCGGACTTAACTCTTCTGATTTTGGAACGATCACAAGAGGTGATGGAACGAAACAAACCACATACAAAGGATGGCCGTTATACTATTTCTCCAGTGATGTAAATCCAGGCGATACTAAAGGAGAAGGAGTGAATAAAGCATGGTTTATCGCCAAACCATATACAGTTTTTATCGCCAATAAAGATAATCTGACATTCATAGTCGATGCAAGAGGGAGTACCCTATATAAGTTTACTAAAGATACGCCGGGCGTGAGCAATTGCAAAGGTGCCTGCCTGAAGACCTGGCCTGTGTTCTATACTGATAATATTGTCGCACCATCTATCATGAATACTTCTGATTTCGGCGTTATAACCAATAGCGAAGGATCAAAACAAACAACTTATAAAGAAATGCCACTGTACTATTTTGCTAACGACACAAAACGCGGGGATACAAATGGTCAAGGTATAATTAATTCCTGGTTTGTAGTCCAACCTTAAGGTTTCCCCCTTTGCGTTTCGGACTTTGCAAAGTGGCTGTAATTACCGGGGCTTCATAAGTTTGAGGGTTAGAGGTTAAAACGTGGCTGACGATAGAATCTACTAACCCCTAACTTAATTTATTGTTTTAAGTGACAAAATAATAAATGTCGTTAGCACCGTTTGCCAACAGTCAAAAGATGCTGTTTTTTAGATGTAACCGTATGTAGCAGCAGGTTAAATTAGAAAGATGACGGCAGTACTTTAATCTAATATTATTTCGATATTGGGAACCTTTAATACCCGGAGCCTCTCTATTTCATTTCTGACCCGGATATCTCAACTTTTTTTACTTCAGGCGCTCCTTTTCAGGATATATCCCAGATTCTGTAACAACTTATTGTCCGGTTATACGTTTCTTTTTTATGATTATGGTTGTTATTACCTGTACATATCCTAAGAAATATACGGCATCAGATCAAAATTATGCTCTTTCCATTTCCCATTGGCTGACATCTTAATATACAGTACTGGCTCATCGCCTTTACCGACCATCGGGAAACACATGCCAGTGACCGTGCGTGCGCCGGGGAATACCTTATAATAAACATCGGTGTCGCATAAACCGTTCAATTCTTTGGTGTTATACAGCCCGCCATACCTTTCAAGCTGTCTTCCATCTTTTGTGACAATAGCTTTACCCATCATCTCAAAATCTATACGCTCACTGTGATTGTTCCTCATCTCAAGACTGACTAAAATACATGAATCCCTTTTATCGATCGATACCTGGATACAATCTTTAAGATATTTGACCCCTGTTACCTGAAGTTCATAGTCTGGAGGGGGCTTCGAAAGTGATACGCTCCCCGAAATGCCCTGAACGGCTTTGGAGAGTTCTCCTGTCATGTTATGATATGTCGTTGAGAGCTTTTTCACCATGGTCTGGTAATCCAAGCTCAACTTTCCATCCTTCATAACAACACCGCCTGAATAATAAACCAGAACTATTGATAAAATCAGTATGATTATAATTAGTCCTTTCACACTTCACCTTCAGTTTTCTATGTGTTTCATTACACACCTACATAAGGCTCTGTGTGATTCTTTTGTGAATCCCGGACATCACAGCCTTTTTTTTGCACATGTGACCATCTAATTCTTAAGTCCATATCTTTTCGCCTTGATCAGTTCATGCAGGCTTCCCAATTTGTTTTCTGCAAGAAAAACAAGGTAGGTGTATGGTACTATACTTATTTTCCGCGTCAGGTCTTCACCATATCCCTGTGCTATGCTTTTCAAAACATCCTTTACATCCGAAGCATCCGGTACTTCATATGCAGCACTTCTTGCGAACGTTGAATAATCTTTTTCCCCGCTCTCTTTTATAAGCCGGTGCTCAAAATCAAAGAATACGATCCTTCCTTCAGGCGTATATGCTATGTTATGTACATTTGTATCACCCAGGTTAAAACCTGCGTCATGGATTTTTCTCATCTCAGCGGCAGCCATTCTAATAAGTTCCAGTTTCTTCTGTTTGCTTTCGTTAATATCTCTTAGAACTCTTGATAACTCGACCATTTCGACATACTCAATATCGATATAATCCTCCCCGTCCTCAAGCAATCTGGGAGCCGGAAAGCCGCGTTTATTGAACTCTTTGTATCTCTTTACTTCAGTGCGCTTCCTGCTTTTACCTGATCCCGGCAAAAGACCGTGAGGAACAGCTTCCATTATTGTAATAAAGTTGGAATAGCAGTTCGCAAGAAAGCCATTATAAAATCTTTTCCTGATATACCTGCCCTTTTTCTCATCATACCTGCGCTCAATTACATTCAGGTAGCCTTCTGCACTTCTTTTAAAATAACGGATGATACCAATATCTACCACTCCCGCATGCTATCTTGCCCGGTTTATATATGTTTTATAAACATATATAATTAGGCATATTCCAAAGGTTTTTCTGCAATCAGTTTATAATAAAATAGGTGCAGGGGATATCATGAAGGGGACATTTAAATAATCCGGAAGTGACAATTATGAAAATAGCCATAGCCGGGGCAGGAATAGCAGGAGCATACCTGTACAGGCTCTTACAAAACGAGAGCAGGGATGAGATACAAATATACGATCATCAGCATACGACAAAATGCGGCATTTCTCCCTGTGCGTGGGGAGCTACGGCAGGGTTCAACGAGTTACTTAAGCAAGTGGACATGGAGCCGGAGAATTATATTTTGCAGCATCTTGACCACGTTATAATAGACGGGACCGAGATAAAGGTGGATATAGTGACGTTCAATAAGCCCCGCCTGATCAGCGATCTGCTTAAGGGTGCTGCGGTCTATTATACTACATTAAATACAACGAAGTATGACAGGGTAATCGACGCAACGGGTACTTCGCGTGCATATCTGCCGCCCATAGAGAATGACCTCGTGCTGCTATGTGCGCAGAGCCGCGTGCGCAGCGATAAACCACTCGGTAACCGGGTCAGTCTTGGCTACATAGGCTACGCCTGGTGTTTCCCGCTATCGGATAACGCCTATCATGTTGGCTACGGGAGCATCAATGAATCCTCGTTCCATGCGCTTTCAGAGATATGCAAAATATGGAAGCGAGATAGCCATACGGTTTGCGCCTGCGAAGGCAAGATACGCATCACATGCCCGCACCATTCAACACCTTTCGTGGATAATATAACAATTCAAGGCGGCAGCGTGCCTGTGTGGGGAATCGGTGAAGCAATAGGCTGCGTAGGTTCCCTGGCCGGCGACGGTATCGTGCCTGGCATGAAAAGCGCACAGCTCCTGGTGCAGCACCGGGACGATCCTGAGAAATATACCCATTCGATATTGCATGAGTTCAAATGGATGAAGAACGAGCGCCGTGTTGTTGATAAGATACACAGGGGTGAAAAACCCGGATTTGGCGATGCATGGGTGTTTAAGAACAATGCCCGGAGGGCCGGGATGAAGATCGGGCTGAAGCAGGCTCTGAGTGTGTTAAAGGGGTTGGGAAAGAGTATGAATAAAAAGACGACCTATTAGCAGGCATGGTGATTTGCTATAGTTTCCGTAATTGCGGCTTCGCATCTTGAAAAGCGGTTTGGCGGATTTATCGCCGTGGATAACGTGAGTTTTACTGTGGACGAAGGAGAAATGTTCGGGTTCCTCGGTCCAAACGGCGCCGGCAAGACTACCACGATGAAAATGATACAGTGCATCTCGCCCAAAACGGGAGGTGAGCTTTCGGTATTCGGAATGGATGTAAATACGCACCAGCGGGAGATTAAAAGGCTCCTGGGAATCGTGCCTCAGGAGAACAACCTTGACCCGGATTTCACTGTGTATGAGAATCTCCTTGTATATGCACGCTATTTTGACATTCCGCGTGCTGTGGCTGAAAAGAAAATAGATGAACTTCTTGATTTCGTACAACTGGGCGAGAAAAAAGGCACAACGATCGTACAGTTATCAGGCGGGATGAAGAGGCGGCTGATACTTGCAAGGGCACTTATCAACGACCCGCGCCTTTTAATCCTGGATGAACCGACAGTCGGGCTTGACCCGCAGGCAAGACACCTCATCTGGGATAGACTCAAAAAATTAAGGTCGCAGGGAAACACGATTGTGCTCACGACCCATTACCTTGAGGAAGCTGCGCAGTTATGCGACCGGCTTGTGATTATGGAACAGGGTAAAATCCTGGTTGAAGGGAAGCCTGCTGAACTTGTCCTGCAGCACGTGGGTACAGATATTGTAGAAGCTGAGAACAGCCCGGAGGCCATAGCCTGTTTAGACGGGCTTGGTGCAAAATATGAAATATCGGGGGAAACGATACAGGTATATACAGATAGCCCGCAGAAAATCACCGGCGCTCTTCTGGAGGATTGCAGGCTCGGGCAGGTAACTGCCAGGAGAGCCACGCTTGAAGATGTATTTTTGAAACTTACAGGGAGAAAATTGAGGGATTGAAAAGATGTCATATTTTGATATTCCTAAACTGACAGGCAGCACCTGGAAAGTCTGGCTTCGAAATAAAGACGTGTTCATGAAAACCTATATGGTGAACTTTCTCCCTAACTTTTTACAGCCCCTGCTATACCTTTTTTCCCTCGGCTTTGGCGTCGGGAATTTCATAAACCAGATCGAAGGCATATCGTATGCAAGGTTTATCGCCCCTGCCCTGATAGCTATTGCGATCATGAACTCAGCGTTCTTTGAATGTACTTTCGCCTCGTTCGTGCGCATGTACTTCCAGAAAACTTTTGACGCCATCATAGCAACACCCCTGACGATCGAAGAAGTGATAACAGGCGAGCTCCTCTGGGGCGCTACACGAAGCACGATAAACACCGTGATCACGTTGCCGGTGCTGGCTGCTTTCGGGCTCATCGAATTTCCTTCCTCCCTGCTGATAATCCCGTTCTCATTCCTTGCCGGTTTTCTCTTTGCAACGATCGGCATGTGTTTTACAGCCATTTCCCCGAACATAGATTCCCTCAATTACCCCATGTTCCTGTTCATAACGCCCATGTTCCTCTTCAGCGGCACCTTTTTCCCGCTTTCGCTCCTACCTGTACCCATCCAGTATCTTGCAACAGCCCTGCTGCCGCTGACGCATGTTGTCATTATTGCGCGCTCACTGACGCTCGCAAGCCCGCATCCGCTTATACTGCTGAGCTTTGTATGGATCATCCTTGCATCAGTTGTGTTCTTTCTACTGTCAGTGAACCTGATGAAGAAAAGACTGATCGTTTAATTTCAACACCTGAAGAACACTATCTATACTTCCAAGAGTGGAAATAATCCTTTTCGCGTCCCCTGTGGAGATCCTGTTCTTCACTGCAAGCCCTGCCAGTTGCGAAAGAGTACTCAAAAGCCCGTCAAAAGCCTGCCTTGTATGAAGGTCATTATCCATGTTTTTTTCAAAATCAGGTTTTAACCGCTCGCTCAGTTCCTTTACCTTTTTATCGCTTTCCTTTGCGTCCGTATTCCTGATAGCTTCTATCATCTCATAAGCACGTTTTAATTTGAACACTGTATTTTTGAACCTGTCATAACTGAAATTCAGCCTCATCCTGTAATACCCGTATATCAGGAAAAAGCGTATTTCTTCACCTGTGTATCCTGCCTTCAAAAGGTCATCTGTATAGATTAAGTTCCCTTTGCTTTTGGACATCTTCTTCCCATCCACAAGCAGGTGAGCAAAATGAAGCCAGTAGCGCGCAAGCGGTTTTCCTGAAACAGATTCGGCGATGGCGATAACATAATCATGGTGTCTCACCAGGTTATCCTCTCCCCCGCAAAAGATATCTATAGTAAAACCAAGCGTCTGGGTTACCATAGCAGGGTCCTGGACGTTCCAGGCCGGTCTTCCCCTGCCGATAGCGGTATCCCAGTACACGGTATCGCCTTCCTTATATCCGTGCCAGAGGATGAAATCGCCAAGGTTCCACCTGTTGCCTGGATACGTATCTCTGTGATAACGCCTCTTAACACGGGGCCAGCGGGACATATCCAGATGAGCAAGCTTACCAAAGCCCTTGAACGTCAACGGGTCAAAATACACATTGCCCTTATACCAGTAGGCATGGCCTTTTTTCAAGAGTTCCTGGATAAGGAGAACTGCCTGCTCTACGGATGTGGATGACCTGGGGTTATATGTAGGAGGTTTGATCCTGAGTATTTTCAGGTCTTCAAAAAACACCTCTGCATACCGCTGCGTTAATTCGAACACGTCAGTTTTTTGCTTCTGCGCTTCCTGTATGGACTTGTCCTCTATATCGGTGAAGTTAAGAGTCCGTATAACCCTGTAGCCCTTGTATTCAAGGTACCGCTGGAGAACGTCTTCAAGCAGAAATGTGCGGTAATTCCCTATATGCGGGCGCTGGTAGATGGAAGGACCGCAGGTGTACATTTTCACCCCGTTGTCCTTTAAAGGCACAAAAGACTCAATCTCCCTTGTCAGGCTGTTATACAGTATGAGCAATTTTATTTCCCCGAATTTGTGTTTGATTCATAAAGAAATAAGTCTTTCTATTGAACTTTATTATTAAATACAGAAAGCTTTTAATCTCTAGAGCCCAAATTAAGAATGGGAAGTATGGGAATGTGAGTGAAAATCCAGGTCCAAAAGTTCCGTTTACGGTAGAAAACATTACGATATGTATGTGTCCACGGTACCCGGTCCAGACCGGCAGCCAGTGTGTAAATGAGAAACTGGGAAAGCTGGATGAGGTGATGGAAAACGCGGGCAAGGCGCCAAGGCCCCAGGAAGTTCCGGGAGTGTACTGCTCTACCGGGGCTGCTACCTGTAAGGACCTTAACCCCTCACAGATGTGTATCTGCGGAAGCTGCGCAGTCTGGCACGAGTACAAGCTGGTGAGCGGGAAACCTGTTTATTATTTCTGCACAAGCGGAAGGACGCAGTAAGTATGGCTGTGCAGGATACCAAGGAAAACAGGGAAAAATGCCTCTGCCCGGACTGCCCGAGCTATCCACACGATTGTAATGGGGAGATCCTGTACTGCGGCCTTGGCAAAAGCGATTGCGATATCAGAGCAAGAGGATGCAACTGCAGTAACTGTCCGATCTATTATGAGTATAAACTGGACGGATTATTTTATTGCGATAAAGAGGAAGGGGTTGGTTCAAGCAGCTTCTTAATGCGCAAAAAGAGGTCTGATGAGGATGGTTCTTTTTACCAGAGTATTGTGAATATCAAGGATATCGCGAACACAGGAGAGAGCAACCCCTGTTCGATGGGTTCGTTAAAAAAGCTGCCTTTCTCTCTTGATGACCTGCATTTTGTACCTGCACAGGTGGACAGGATTCCCCTGAACAGGGATGAGGAGGTCAATACCGGGATTATTATTGGTCCAGGCTCCAGAAAGCCATTGAGAGCGTCTACCCCGATTATGATCACAGGGATGAGTTTCGGTGCGGTCTCAAAGAACGTCAGGCAGGTAATTGCATTGACCGCTGCGCAGATGAAAATGGCTTTTAACTCGGGAGAAGGCGGGATTTTAGAGGACGAGGTAAATAGTGCAAAAGATTTTTACATAGGCCAGTATGCCACAGGCAGGTTCGGAATCAGTGAAGAGTTACTGAAGAAGGTCGCTGCAGTTGAGATCAGGTTCGGGCAGGGGGCTTATCCCGGTAAAGGAAGTTACCTGCCTGCCAGTAAAATGACCCCTGAGGTTGCGAAAGCGAGAGGGCTGAAGAGAGGTGAGGCTGCATATTCACCTGCGCATCATCCTGATATGATGACGCCGCAGCAGATAAAGGATAAAGTCTCCTGGCTGCGGGATATTACAGGCGGTGTCCCAATAGGGGCAAAGATAGGCTGTGGCAATATCGAGAAAGACATTCGCGTTCTGGTCGATGCGGGTGTTGATTTTATAGCCCTTGACGGTTTTGGCGGCGGCACAGGAGCTACGGAATTATATGTGAGGGAAAATGTCGGCATTCCGATATTCGCTGCACTGCCGCGGGCTTTTAAGTACCTTACAGAGCTTGGGGTTAAGGACAGGATATTCCTTATTGCAGGCGGAGACTTGCGTACTTCTGCTGATTTCGCAAAGTGTCTGGCACTTGGGGCTGATGCGGTCTATATAGGCACCCCCGCCCTGATCGCTATGAGTTGCGAGCAGTACAGGATATGTTATACAGGGTTATGTCCCACAGGCGTAACTACTCATAACCCTGTATTGCTCACACAGCTCAATGTTGAGAATGGTGTTAAAAAACTGACTAATTTTATTGAAGTATCGACCCGGGAGATAGCCAATCTGACCAGGATTGTGGGAAAAGATGATGTCAATAAACTCGATAGCAATGACCTTGTTTCTATGAACAGGGAATTGGCGGCGATTACGGGTACGAGATGGATTAACGGGGAATATATTTAACAGTAGAAATAACATATCTTTTCCACTCCTCTTTCAAAGCTGTTTATGGATGAGGCTTATATGCTTTAATCTCGTTGTCATCCCCGTGATAACCTATTACTGAAACACCCACGGTCATTATCGCAGGTACAGGCAGCAGTGTGGGAAAGACCACGGTTGCTTTAGGCTTGATGGCTGTGCTCAGCAAAAAATATAAAGTCCAGCCTTTTAAAGTCGGACCCGACTTCATCGATCCCACGCACCATACCCGGGTCTGTGGACGCCCGTCCAGGAACCTGGATAGCTACATCATGGGCGAGCGCGGGATACTCGAAACCTTTACGTGTGCCTCGGTAGATGCGGACTTTTGCGTAATAGAGGGGGTAATGGGTCTTTTCGACGGCGTGGATGAGACCGAGATAGCAAGCACTGCCCATGTAGCCAAAATCCTGAATGCACCCGTGGTATTGGTCATTAACGCCCATGGTGTTTCGCGGAGCGTTGCAGCCATGGTAAAAGGCTTTGCAGAGTTTGATACGATAAATATCCAGGGTATAATTCTGAATAACGTGGGCAGCGAGAGACACACAGAACTTATCCGGGATTCGCTGTGCAGCGCCGGTATCAAAATTCCTGTCATAGGGGCGCTCCCAAGGAGCAGGGAAATCTCAATCCCGTCGCGCCATCTGGGACTTCATATGGCAGGCGAGAACGAACTGGATGCAACATTACTTTCAGGGTTCATCGAGAAAAATGTTGACATGGATGCCCTGAAAACGATCGCGGGTACCTTTGATGTGTCGAATATAAACCCGGATGAGCCGGATGAGAGATTCGACATCAGAATCGGGATTGCCCTGGACAGTGCGTTCTGCTTTTACTACCAGGATTCGTTCGATGCCCTCAGGAGATTGGGCGCAGAGCTTGTTTTTTTCAGCCCTGTGAGTGACAGGCTGCCTGAGGTGGACGGCATCTACCTTGGAGGAGGGTATCCTGAGCTGTTCGCGCGGGAACTTGAAGCCTCAAGGACGCGCGATGATATAAAAAAAGCTGCAAATGACGGGATGCCGATATACGGTGAATGCGGGGCACTGCTGTATCTGAATGAAAGCCTCACAACAGATAAGACCTATAGAATGGCAGGCATACTCGGAGCGAAATCAAGAATGACCGACAGGCTGCAGGCACTTGGTTATACTGAAGCACAGATAATATCGGATTCACCTCTTGCAAAAAAAGGCAGGATTATCAGGGGTCATGAGTTCCACTATTCCGTTACTGAATGTGACAGGGATGCCAGGTTCGCTTATAAACTGGGACGGGGAAAAGGAATACGTTCGGGATTGGACGGGCTTATGGAACACAACACCCTGGCGAGCTATATGCATACCCATCCTGCCTCAGCCTCGTTCGCTGAATTCATGTACCAGTGCAGCAGGTATAAGTCAGGATGAGCATATACATCAAAGTAGTCGAAAAGTATCTAAATAAATGCAGCATGTGGGAGTGCTTGGATGTCCGAGGCCGTATTTATCATTGAGTGGCTGCTTATTGTTGAAGCCATAGGGTTTATTTCGTTTCCTCTGATAGCCTCCTTCATCAATCTGCCCGACAGGGGCTATTCGGTTTCAAAACTTATAGGGCTTCTTCTGGTAACATATATGGTATGGCTGGCGGTGAGTCTTCGGATCTCGGATTTCGGGCTCATTGCTGTTGTATTTGCTCTTGTATTGCTGGTCATAATCTCATTGCGCAGCTTTAATCCCCGGATTCTACCCCGGAGAGGCATTTTGCTGAAAAGCGAACTTGTCTTCGTGATATCATTCCTTGTATTCACGCTTGTTGTAATGAACAAGCCGGATATATACGGTCCGAATTCAGAGGATTTTATGGACTTTGCCTTCCTTCAATCCCTCCTCAGGAGCCCTCATTTTCCGCCTCCTGACCCCTGGATGGCCGGAGGGACGCTGAGCTATTATTATTTCGGTCAATTGCTCGTGGCAGTTCTTACAAAATTATCCGGCATACCTTCGAATATCACGTACAATCTTGCTGTCCCAATGTTCTTTGCGCTCACAACCCAGGCTGCTTACGGTGCGGGATACAACCTGACACGGCGTTCTTTCTACGGAATTACCAGCGCGATGTTCGTAGCCGTGAGCGGGATAATGTCCGGGTTCCTGCAACTTGTCGTGTATCTTGTCCCGGGCTTGAGGGGATTTATACACTATGCGCCGCTGCAGGTTCCTGATATACAGCAGTGGCTCCTGAAATTTGACTTCTGGAACTCGATAAGCATAATCCCGCAGACATTCAATTTCTATCCTTACCATACGTTCGTGCACGGCTACCTGCACGCCCATATGATGTCGATACCGTTCCAGGTAATGCTTATCACTATTGGTCTCAGTCTGTTCAGGGCTGAAAAAATAGGAAGATGGGATATCCTGCTTCTTGGATTAACTATCGGCTTTTTTGCCGGACTGAACATATGGGAATATCCAACCTACCTCCTGCTCGTGTACCTTATTTTTGTCTTCACGCGTAAAAAAGAGGCATTCAACCTGAGCGTTCAGGTGGCGGCCCTCAGTTTTATCCTGTACCTGCCTTATTACCTCACAAGGAACGCAGGGGGATTTTATGGAATCCTGCCTGTTCCTGAGAATACGGCTCTTTTAGACTTCCTGCAGGTGTTCGCTCTCTTTGTATTCCTGGTACTTTCGTTCCTGTTCGTGTACTGCTGGCAGCACAGAGAAAAATACGAGGGTACGCGCAGGCATATAATACTGCTCGGCGCCGTGATGCCTCTTCTGGTACTTGTATCCGGGGTTGCTTTTCGTTTACAGGCATTGCCCCTGCTGGCATTGATAGCCCTGATATCCGTCTACGGGATGAACAGGTTCAAGGGGAGCGATGAGAAATTCGCCCTGCTGCTTGTGCTTCTTGGAAGCCTTGTTGCTATATTCCCTGAGATATTATACATTGTGGATGCCATGCCTGTGGCGCGCTTTAACACGATCATGAAATTGCATCTCCAGGTATGGGTCCTGTGGGGAATTGCCTCCTCCTACGCAGTATATTACATCCTCGGGCAGGACAGGGCAGGCAGGTCTAAAAAAATAACTATTGTTATCTGGTCTGCAGCTGTTGTTTTTATGGTCTTTGCATCCCTTGTTCACCCTGTCGCATCAACTACAAGCTGGACGAGCGGCACTACGTTTTTCGGCTCATCGACACGCGGGACTCTGGATGGGACTGCATACCTGAGCAAAGAAAATATCGACGATTACAGGGCGATCCAGTGGATCAACAGGAACATTACAGGCATGCCCGTGATTCTGGAAGCGCCCGGCAGTGCTTATACGTACTCGTCGCGAATCTCCACTCTCACAGGGCTTCCGACCGTGATCGGCTGGACGTCGCACGAAATAATATGGGGCAGTAGCTGGGATAAAGTTGATGGGCGCGTCCGGGA
>CABMIB010000102.1 GCA_902386135.1 uncultured archaeon | reverse complement strand
TTTGCTGCTATGCTTTGCGTTCTTTGCGCCCTTTGCGGTGCTTAACCGAATCAATACATTGAACACTTTAAGCTGTCAGATATTGGAACTTGCCGTAATGACTATAATTCACGACTAATTACTATAAGTTGGTTTTTTTCTGCGCATACAAAGCTTAATATTCTTTGTAGATGTATCATTGTGCCATGGCGCGAGTTGAAGTTCTTCTAGCAACTGACGGCTCGGAGTCAGCAAAAAAAGCCGAGATGGCAGCTCTCAAGATAACTAAGTCCTATAACATCAATATGGCAGTCCTATTCGTGGCGCAGGTCAAGTCCGAGGACGAAAGTGAGAAGATCATACGTTACGGCGAGCAGGTCCTGGATGGCGTTGTTGAGGATGGCAAAACGATGGGCGTTGAGGTGCAAAAGATCCTCAAGGTAGGAAGCCCTGCAGAAACCATACTCAATGTCGCAAAGAGCCTGGATGTGCATACCATAGTTGTCGGCTCTGAAGGGAAGAAGGGACTTAAGCGTGTGCTCCTCGGAAGCGTTGCTGAAAACGTGGTGCGCAACGCGGAATGTACCGTACTTGTAGCAAGATGAGGGCTTTTTATTTTTCATGAACCGATTGGCTTATATAGCCATCTCACCATCAAATTTTCCAGTTTGATCGTTTGGATTGACCCTACATGCTGAACACGCAGTACATTTTTGCGGCGTCATTCGGATTCTACATACTTGGCGCAATTATCGCTGTCCTTCTGGATACCAGGCCGCGCCCGTGCACCTTACTGAGCTACGGATGCTCGATAACGGCATCCCTCCTGGGGCTTGGCGGAGCGCTTTCCGTGATACTCTCAGGCCCGGTCAGGATCAAGCTTCCGGGTCTTATCCCATTAACTGACCTGAGCCTGTTCATCGACGGGTTATCTGCTTTCTTCATCGCGGTAATTTCCCTGGCAGTCCTTGCGGTTTCCATATACTCCATCGGGTACACAAGGGAATACTACGGCAAAAAAAGCATAGGGCTTCTTGGGTTTTTATATAATCTCTTCATACTCTCGATGCTGCTGGTCGTATCGGCCAACAACGCAATCATGTTCCTCATAGTCTGGGAGGTCATGTCCATAAGTTCCTATTTCCTCGTAACTTACGAACACGAGAACCAGGAATCAAGGAAAGCAGGCTACCTGTATATCCTGATGACGCATGTCGGCACAGGCTTTATCATACTCTCATTTCTCATATTCGGAAGCGCGGCGGGAAGCTTCAGCTTTGATGCGTTCCGGGCATCCGGAGGAAGCCTGCTGCCCTGGATGCGGGATGCAGCTTTCCTGCTGGCGCTGGTAGGCTTCGGCACCAAAGCCGGCATTGTTCCGCTCCATATCTGGCTTCCATATGCGCACCCCGCAGCCCCGAGCAACGTCTCGGCATTGATGTCGGGCGTGATGATAAAGACCGCTATCTACGGGCTTATCAGGGTATCTTTTGATTTCCTGGGAGCAAAAGTATTCTGGTGGGGAATGCTGATATTGATCATAGCTTCAGTCTCGGCGCTCCTTGGCGTGATGTACGCGCTCATGGAACACGATATGAAACGCCTGCTCGCCTACCACAGTGTTGAGAACATCGGCATAATACTTATCGGGGTAGGGCTCTCTATCATTTTCATGTCTGAAGGGCAGCCTGCGCTTGCGGCGTTCGCATTGATAGCAGGCCTTTACCACCTGGTGAACCATGCGGTGTTCAAGGCTCTTTTATTCATGGGCGCAGGTTCGCTTATTTATTCTACGCATACGAAAAATATCGAGGAGATGGGCGGCCTGCTAAAGAAAATGCCGTGGACCGGGCTTTTTTTCCTGGTCGGCTCGATATCGATATCAGCGCTTCCGCCTTTTAACGGCTTCGTGAGCGAATGGCTTACGTTCCAGTCACAGCTTTTTGGCGTCAACCTTAGCGATAATATCGCCAAGATGATAGTGCTCTTCAGCGGAGCTGCGCTTGCGCTCACAAGCGCGCTTGCAGCAGCATGTTTTGTCAAGGCTTTCGGGATAAGCTTCCTTGCGCTGCCGCGCAGCGAGCATGCTGAACATGCAAAAGAGGTTCCCTTTTCCATGCTCTCAGGCATGGGTTTTCTTGCGCTCCTGTGCATTGTGCTCGGGATATTCCCCCAGTACGTTATCCCGCTTCTTGATACAATTACTGCTCCGCTTGTGGGCATAAATATCGCAAAGAGCATCTCATTCAGCCTGTCGCTTGCGACGTTCAGTCCTCTGGGAGGGAGCATTTCTACGACAATGATGCTTTTCCTGTTGATCATCCTTATCCCCCTGCCGTTCATACTCGCGCTTCTTATCGGAGGCAGGACCTCAACTGTAAAATACGAGACCTGGGGATGCGGGCAGCCAGTCTCTACAGCCTGGAACGAATACACTGCAACCGCGTTCTCAAAGCCCATTCGCATGTGGTTCGGCAATATCTACCGCTCCCAAAGGGAAATACAGACAACGTACACGGGCTCGCCGTATTTTAAGCAGAGGATCGTCTTTGATACGCAGGTAGAGCCGATATTCGAGAAGTACCTTTACGCGCCTGTGACATGGATTGCGCTCACGGCATCGAGGATACTCAGGGTCATACAGACAGGATATATCCAGACGTACCTGCTTTACATACTTATCACGCTGGTCATAGCGCTGATATATGTGGGAAGCGGGGGATGAAGGGGACTGTTCCAGTATTAGAAATGATGATATACTTTATTCTGTATAAAGTAAAAAGGATATGAGATGTTAAAAAATATAATTGACGCAGTTTATGAAAACGGCGTTCTGAAACCTTTAAAAAAAATTGAACCTTATGAAGGAGAAATAATAGAAATTCGCGTACTTAAGGTAGAAAATATTTTAAAAGAAACCTCTGGGGCATTTAAGGGAAAATACGATAAAAAAATGAGATATGATATATATGATTCTCATTGATTCCTCTGTTTTCTTAAAACATTTCCTTGAAGGTGACAGAAAAGCACATGATTTTTTAAAGGGTCTGAAAAACAAGGCGGTTATCTGTGATATCATTGTAAATGAAGTCCTTTACACTTTAATGAAGCTTTACAAAATATAAGGCTATGCGCTTATTATGCTTTATTATAAGCCTGTGCGATTATATTGACTTTTCGTACATTAAGGTTCTATAGTCAGGTTCTTAAATAACCGCAAATCATCCCTGGAAATAAAAGAAATCCTTAATGCAGAGAACAATTAACTGTCCCTGAGCCCATCCATCGTAAATTTGAAAGCCAAGATAATATACTCATATACGGAAGAAGAGGCTAATAGGCGAGGTGGCTGGTTCATACACAAATGCAAGAATGCGAAGATGTCCGGTTACTCCTGGGTTAAAGAGTCCTGAAAATTAAAAATGCTTTAATACGGGGTTATGATGGATTGTAGTTACTTTTATACCCAAATCATCCCATTCTTTGATTTCAATGCCCGCCATAGAACCGTTCATTTCAGATAGCGTGAAGTTGAAAATTAAGAAATAATAAGGGTTGATGCATATTATACAGGCCTCGTACATCGTACGGGGTTTGGGGTGACTGCATCCATATTCCTTTCTCATGCCCTCTAAAGGTAATACGAGGACTAAAAACTCCTATAGAGCTAAAAATAGGCGCGCATTATGGCTAAGTTCATACCCCCCATTTACTATATATTTTTAAATCCTATGAATGGATAAAATATTTATGCAATGCGGATATAATCGAGTTAGCTATACTCAGCTACATATAGCAAGATTGATTTTATGTCTGATACTGAGACTATCAAAAAAGGAAAACAACTGATTACAGAATTATCAAATACTCTCCGTGAGATATCCGATAAAGAATTGGGTGAATTATTTAAAGATGGGGCGATGGATTTATTTTTTAAATCGATACTAGATCCTTCAGAAGTCAGTCATTATCCTACTATTGCAGAATTTTTTCTAGCCAAAAAGTACAGATCCTCTCTCCTAGCGGGTATGATAAATTCCATCACGAATAACTACAGCCTCAAAGTAACTAAAGAAGGGAAAACTGGATTCGTTTCACCCTCTTTTGTTCAATGGTTTGAAGATGGCGTTATGCTTTTAGAGGGAAATGGACCATTCAAGGGTTATATAGCCCTTTACCGAAATGGTACGCTTAGTTATGCGGTTGCTGCTCGGGATGTAGGACCCGGAGAACAAATGGGGCGTGAAGATTTCAAATTTATTGATATAGAAGATTTTCGTGCTCAGCTAAAACAAATGCCATCAGAAACAACCGCTATGTTGGATGAGCCAGTTCAAAAACTAAAGTCATTGATTGATATTTCGGATAATGATGAAGCCAAATATCAAAAAATTCTAGAGACCTATCCTTGGGTCTTAGGAGCTCAATACAGAAATATCCAGAGACATCCAAAACTTGATGAGAAAAACATACCAGACTTCACAGGTGTTAGAGTACATGATGGATTCAGAGATATAATTGAAATCAAGCCACCGTTTATGAAAGTATTCCGTGAAGATGGTAATTTTACTTCCGATTTTAATGATGCTTGGAATCAAGCAGAAAGATATCTTAATTTTGCAAGAGAAGAGAAAGATTACCTCCAACGAAAAGGGATGAGATTTGATAACCCCAAATGTTTTTTAGTTCTCGGTTGGGATATCTCTAAGAGCTTGTCTGAAAATTTGATATACAATTGACAACAGGCTTACCCGTTAATGATTGAGCAAATTAGAAAATCTTATCAGTCTGATCTATCTGATAAGGAATGGCAAATTGTCGAGCCTCATATTCC